>CAZQLF010000381.1:0-3696 GCA_964594035.1 uncultured Rhodospirillaceae bacterium
GGCGGGCATCTCCGGAAGCCTGCCCGAGCGGGTGAATGGTAACAGGGCCGAAGGCGGCTTCCAGCCCCGAAGGATCGACATCACCCAGCATCTCGGTTGCTTTATAGCCGGGCGAGACAGCGTTCACCGTCACGCCCTGGCGGGCAACCTCGGCGGCGATGGGCCGCAGCATGGCGGTGATACCGCCCTTGGAGGCCGTGCAGACCGAGTATTTGTTGCCGCCGAAATCGTCGACCTCGGTGATGCAGGAGCCGGTGGCGATGATGCGTCCGGATTTTTGCTTCAGCATCGGCTTCAGGGCGGCCTGGCAGACATTATAGAAGCCGTGCAGGTTGTTCTCGATCGCCGCGGCCCAATCCTTGTCTGAGCTCTCGACGAACGGTTTGTCGATGACGATGCCCGCATTGCTGACCAGGATGTCGAGCCGGCCAAAGTTCTTGATGGCCGATTGAATCAGTTTCTGCGCGTCGATCTTCTTCGAGACATCGGCCCCGACAGCGATGGCCTCGCCGCCCGCCTTGCGGATACCGGCAACCACGGCGTCGGCTGCCTTCTTGTTCTTCACGTAGTTGACGACGACCTTCGCGCCATCCTGGGCAAACCGCTCGGCCACGGCCTTGCCGATGCCGCGCGAACTGCCGGTCACGATGGCGACTTTGTTCTTCAATTGCATGGCGCATCCTCCCTGCGATGCACGCAGGCTAAGGATTCACCGGCGTGCGTGCAACCGCGGGAGGGTAGGCCTCAACCGCCCTTGCTGCTGCTGCGCGCGTGCTTGAAGGCGGCGGTCAGGTCGTCATAGGAGGCCGCACCGGGCAGCATGACGTCGCCGATGATGAAGGCCGGCGTGCCCTGGATGCTGAGTTTGTCGGCGAGGTGATAGTTGCGGTCGATCTGATCCTTGATCTCCGGCTTTTCCATGTCGGCCTTCAACCTCTTCACATCGAGGCCGACATCGCCGGCGATGGAATAGATCGCCGCATCGTCGAGGTTGCCCTTGTAGGCGAGCATTTTGTCATGGAAGGCCTGATACTTGCTCTGGACCACGGAGGCCAGGGCCGCGCGTGAGGCGACAAGCGATTCCGGCCCGAGGATCGGAAACTCCTTGTAGACGATCCGCACATTGCCGTCGGTGGAAACGGCCTTCTGCAGATCGGCATCCACCCCTTTGCAATAGGGGCACCGGTAGTCGAAGAACTCGACGATCGTCAAGTCACCGTTTGGATTGCCGCCCACGGGGTTCGTCGCATCTTTCAACAGCTCGTCGTGCGCGGCGATGATGGACTGGCGCGCCGCTTCCGCTTTCGCTGCATCCTGCTTCTTCTGATACTCCTGCAGCGCATCGACAATGACTTCCGGATGCGCTTTCAGGTACTCAGCGATGATCTTCTGAATCTTCGCCACATCGGCCGGTGAGGGCGCGGGATCGTCGGCCCGCGCAGGCAATGCCGCCGCCAGAAGCAGGGTGAGCAGAAGGAAACAGCGCAGAAGCCGCATCGCGGTACCTTGGGCTGGGGTTGCGGCAAGACTATGGCCGTTTTTTAGCCAAAGGCGAGGCCCGAATTCCCCCTTCACGAAGTTTTGCCCTCCCATCCCGTCGATGCTAGCTTCGAACCGCGTCCGTTCGGGGGCGCCGGTCGAACCGGCGAGGGCGGCGTCACCAGGAGAAGAGTCGTTTGCGCATGTCAGCCTTTACCAAGCCTCGCCGAGGCGCCAAGACCTCCACCCCTCTCGCCAAACCCCTGCTGCTCGCGACGTTTCTTGCCGGGCTTGCTGCCTGCGCCAGCGATACGCCCGCACCTCCGGGCGATTTCGGCAGCGGCACGGTCTCCGGCTTTGCCGGTGCGGTGGCGGCCGATGAGCCGCGTGCGGTGCTGGTCGCACGCGACGTGCTGTCCGGCGGCGGCAGTGCTGCCGATGCGGCCGTGGCTGCCTATTTCACCATGTCCGTGACCCTGCCCTCGACGGCGGGGCTCGGCGGTGGTGGTGCCTGCCTAGTGCATGACGCGAAGAAAAAGACAGTCGACGCCATCATGTTCATGCCGGTGGCGTCGCCGGACGGTCAGGTAGGCCTGCCCGTGAATGTGCGTGCCATGGCCCTGATCCAGGCCCGTTACGGCCGGATGCAGTGGGCGCGGGTGCTGGGGCCGGCACAGGATCTGGCCGTGCATGGAACCGTCATCAGCCGCGCATTGGCGCGAGAGATCATCACCGCCGCCGACAAACTGCGTGCCGATCCGGAGCTTGCCCGGATCTTCGTCGCACCCGACGGACATCTGTTGGGTGAGGGGGAAAATCTGGTGCAGCCGGAGCTGGGCTCGATCATCGGCCAGATCAGCAGCCGCGGCGCCGGCGATTTCTATGTCGGCGGGGTGTCGCAACGGCTCGTGGAATTTGCCAAGAACGCTGGAATTCCCCTGACCCAGGAGAGCTTGCGCGCGGCACTGCCGCAGGTGGCCGAACCCTTGACGATCGACAGCGGCGGCCGTTCGGCCTGGTTCACGCCGCCGCCTGCCGATGGCGGGTTGGTCGCGGGCGAGATCCTGGGCCTGCTGACTGCAAGCAGGGATTGGAGCGATACAGCAACCAACGAACGCGCGCATCTGTTCGTCGAGGCGTCCATGCGGGTGCTGGCCGACCGAAGTCACTGGATGCAGCCGAACGGCTCCACTGCCAGCGCACCCGCCGACCTGCTGGGCCAGCAGCATCTGGAAAGCCTGATGAACGGCTATACGCCCGATCACGCGTCACCGGCGGCCTCGCTTAATCCGCCGCCCGTCCCGGCACATTCTGAAAATCCGTGGAGTGCCAGCATCGTTACCGTCGACAAGGATGGCAACGCCGTGGCCTGCAATGTGACCCTCAACGATCTGTTCGGCAGCGGTCGCATGATCCCGGGCATCGGCGTTGTTCCCGCCGCGTCCCCAAATCAGAGTGGCCAGGACCCGTTCAACACCGGCCCGATGCTGGTCACCGGCCATGGCAACGGCAGCTTCTATTTTGCTGCGGCGGCCTCCGGCGGTGTTACGGCGCCCACGGCTCTCACCCAGGTCTACTTGAATGCCGTCATCGACAACCGCGCGATCGACCAGGCCGTGTCCGCAGGCCGGATCCACCACAATGGCGAACCCGACGTCGTCTTCTACGAGGCCAATACGGATCAATCGGTTTTGCAAACCCTGCAGAGCCAGGGCCACAGCCTGCAGAAGGCCGATATCCTCGGCCGGGTCCAGGCCGTCTTCTGCCCCAAGGGCGCGACGAATGTGGCGGGCTGCCAGGCCAAAGCCGATACCCGCGGCGATGGCCTCGGCGTGGTGCTGCTGGGGCAATAGGTACGGCCATGTTGAAGGTCGCGCGCCGGGCGGATATTCCGCCCTTTATCGCCATGCAGGTGCTGCGCGCAGCCAACGCGCGTTCGGCGAGCGGGCGGGGCGTCTTTCATCTGGAGATCGGCCAGCCCGATACCTCGGCGCCCGCTGCTGTGATCGAGGCGGCCAAGCGCGCCCTCGACAGCGATCGGCTGGGTTACACCGAAGCGCTGGGCATTCCCCCGCTGCGCCAGGCAATTGCGCGGCACTATCACAAGACCTATGGGCTGGATATTCCGGCCGAGCGCATCGCCGTGACCACGGGTTCATCGGGCGCCTTCATCATGGGTTTCCTCGCTGCCTTCGAAGCCGGCGATCGCGTGGCACT
>CAZQLF010000382.1:0-3692 GCA_964594035.1 uncultured Rhodospirillaceae bacterium
GTTGGGGGGGTGCGCAGGGGCGGTGCGGCACTTTTTAGCCGGCGCTTTGCTTTTTCCTAAGCCATGGGTTTGAAAAACGTGATTTTCAAACGGTGGCGGCTTAATCAAACTGGCAACCATCGATGAGCGATGTCTCCAGGGCGCCAATACGCCTTGTTGTCGATGCTTCCGTGCCGGCGCGACTGACCGGGGCGATCATTCTTGGGAAAATCAAATGTCAGTGGAAAGAATCAACACCGTGGTAGTCGGTGCTGGCCAGGCGGGCATCGCGATGAGTGAGCATCTCGCCCACATGGGTGTGGAGCATGTCGTGCTGGAACGCAGCCGAATCGCTGAGCGCTGGCGTTCGGAGCGTTGGGATTCCCTGGTCGCGAATGGACCGGCCTGGCATGACCGCTTTCCGGGGATGAAATTCGAGGGCATTTCGCCGGAGACCTTTCCGCCGAAAGAGCGCATGGCCCAGTATTTCGAAGCCTACGCCGCCATGCTGAAGGCGCCAGTCCGTACCGGCGTCGAAGTCAGGCGGGTGGAACGGCATCAAGGCCGTCCCGGGTTCAGGGTGACGACTTCCGACGGTGTCATCGAGGCAGACAACGTCGTTGCCGCAACCGGCCCGTTCCAGACGCCGGCCTATCCAAGGATCGTGCCCGCAAGCGAGAACATCCAACAGCTGCATTCCTCGACCTACAAGAATCCTGGCCAGTTGGCGGAAGGCGCGGTGCTTGTGGTGGGCGCGGGCGCTTCCGGCTCGCAGATCGCCGAAGAGCTGCGCCAGGCCGGCAAGACGGTTTATCTCTCGGTCGGCGAGCATTACCGCCCGCCGCGCTCCTACCGTGGCCGTGACTACTGCTGGTGGCTGGGCGCCCTCGGCCTTTGGGATGAAGTGAAGATCCGGCCCAAGAAGGCGCACGTCGCTTTCGCCGTGAGCGGCTATGAGGGCGGCAAGACCGTCGACTTCCGGCGCCTGGCACATGCAGGCATCAACCTGGTCGGTCTGACCCAATCCTACAAGGATGGCGTCATGGCGTTCGAGCCAGGCCTGCCCGAGAACGTCGCCGAAGGCGACCGCGCCTACTTCGACGTGCTGCGCGAAGCGGATGCCTATATCGAAGAGAATGGCCTGCCGTTTCCGCCGGAACCTGACGCCTGGGAGCTGCTGCCGGACCCGGAGTGCCTCAAGAACCCGATCCTCAGCCTCGACCTGGCTGCAGCCGGCATCACAACGATTCTCTGGGCGACCGGCTTCAAGTTTGATTTCAACTGGCTGAACGTGAAGAACGCCTTCGACGAGAAGGGCGATCCGTTCCACAAGCGCGGCATCTCCGCAGAAAGCGGTATCTATTTCCTGGGCCTTCCGAATCTGGTCAACCGGGCGTCGTCCTTCATCTATGGCGTCTGGCACGATGCGAAATACATCGCCGACCATATCGTGCTCCAGAACGGCTATATGGCGTACGAGCGGCCCTGAGCCTGTTCTTGACGCTGCACGGTGATTGCCATTCGTACCGAGTGACACGGACGAGCTGCCGGATCGGGTGATCCGGCAGCTTTTTGTTTCTATTCAGAGAGTTCCCATGGCCGAGATGACGTGCATTGAAGACCTGCGCTGCCTGGCAAAAAAGCGCGTGCCGCGCATGTTCTATGACTATGTCGACGGCGGTTCGTGGACCGAATATACCTATCGTGCCAACGAGGCGGATTTTCAGCGTATCGAATTCCGCCAGCGCGTAGCGGTCGACATTACCGAGCGCAGCACCGCCAGCACCATGGTGGACCAGCCGGTCAGCATGCCGGTGGCGATCGCGCCCACCGGATTGACCGGCATGCAGCACGCCGATGGAGAGATTCTTGCCGCACGCGCGGCGAAGCAGCATGGCATCCCATTCACCTTGTCTACCATGAGCATCTGCTCGATCGAGGCGGTGGCGGAAGCGACCGGGCGCCATCCGTTCTGGTTCCAACTGTATGTGCTGCGCGACCGGACCTTTGTCGAAAACCTGATCGACCGTGCCAGGCATGCCAATTGTTCCGCGCTCGTGGTCACGATGGACCTGCAGGTCTTCGGGCAGCGGCACAAGGACAAGAAAAACGGTCTGTCCACGCCGCCCAAGCCGACCCTGCGCAACCTCATCAACATGGCGAGCAAGCCGCGCTGGTGCATCGGCATGCTGGGTACCAAGCACCGTCAGTTCGGCAATATCGTCGGCCATGCCAAGGGCGTCGACAATATCGGGTCGCTGGTGGAGTGGACTCAGGAGCAGTTCGATCCGCGTCTCTCCTGGCAGGATGTTGAATGGATCAGGAAGCGGTGGGGCGGCAAGCTGATCGTCAAGGGTATCCAGGACCCTGAGGATGCGCGGCTGGCGGCGCAAAGCGGCGCCGATGCCATCATCGTGTCAAACCATGGCGGGCGCCAGCTGGATGGCGCCGCGTCATCGATCTCCACATTGCCGCGCATCGTGGAAGCCGTCGGGGATCGCGTGGAAGTCCATATGGATGGCGGCATCCGCTCGGGCCAGGACGTACTCAAGGCCGTCGCGCTCGGGGCGCGCGGCACGTATATCGGCCGCGCCATGATGTATGGGCTGGGGGCCCTCGGCGAGCGAGGTGTGACCATGGCCTTGAACATCATCCAGAACGAGCTCGATCTCTCCATGGCGTTTTGCGGCAAGACGGATATCCAGTCGGTCGACCGCAGCATCCTGCTGATGGATTAAGCGACGCCTTCAAGAAGATCCTGGCGTCCGGGTTTTCACCAGGTGGCCTCTCATTGACAGAGGAACTCGACGAGACCGGCCAGCATGCGGTCGCAGGCGTCGATCTGCGCCAGCTCCACGTACTCGTCAGCCTTGTGTGCGACTTCAATGCTCCCCGGCCCGCAGATCAGCACTGGTGTTTCGTTCCAGCTCTGCTGGAATAATCCACCCTCGCTGCCATAGTCCACCTTGGCGCATGGCGTGCCCGGGGGGAGCAGCGAGGCGAGCAGGCCGACAGCGGACGAATCCTCGCGCGTGTCGAGGCTGGGATAGCTGTTCGTCATCTGGATTTCCGGCAAGGGCGCCGCAGGATCCAGCGCCTCATTCTTGACGCGCTCGGCCAGGCGGTCCCGCCCCCTCCCCAGGATCCCCTCGGGTTTCACCTCCCGGACGTTTCGAATCTCGAAGCTGACTTCGCATTCGCTGGGCACGATGTTCAGGGCGCGGCCGCCGTGGATGACGCCGGCGTGGACCGTGCTGTAGGGCACGCCGTAGCCCTCGTCGCGCGGGCCGCTTTGCGCCAGTTCACGCTGCACGTCCCGCAGGGATGCGACCAGGTCGCTGGCCATGTGGATGGCGTTGAAGAACCTCGGCGCCAGGCCCGAGTGGCCGGCCTGGCCGCAGCAGACGGCCCGGTAGGCGGCCTTGCCCTTGTGACCCGTGCCGATCCGCATCAGAGTCGGCTCGCCGACAATGCACAGGTAGGGTGCGGGGAGGCTGGTCTCCAGGCGGCGCAGCAGGTGGCGCACGCCAACGCAGCCGATTTCCTCATCGAAGGACAGCGCCAGCTGCAAGGGGCGCTTGAGCGGCTGCCGGGCGGCTTCAACCATGGCGGTGACGGCGCAGGCCACGAAGCCTTTCATGTCGGCGGTGCCGCGTCCGTAGATGCGGCCATCGCGGTGCGTTGCCTCGAAAGGGGGCGAAGTCCAGGGCTGG
>CAZQLF010000383.1:0-3669 GCA_964594035.1 uncultured Rhodospirillaceae bacterium
CAACTAGGGTGGAAGTGCCGCCCCGCGAGGGCCGGGCGGTCGAAGTTCACAAGGGCCAGCGCCTGCGCATCACCACGCCCAAGGGCGCGCAGGCTGCCGATTTCTTCGCCTATAACGCCAGCAATGCTGGCGAGTGGCTGTCGCCCATGCATAGCTGGGTGACGACCTTCTGCGTCAAGCCGCGGGAAGGCGACGTGCTGATCTCGCGCTTTCGCCGGCCAATGGTGAAGATCGTCAAGGATGGCGCCGGTGGCACCCACGACATGATGATCGCGGCCTGCGACCAGGCGCGCTACGAGTTCTTTGGCCACAAAGGCCCGCATGCCAGCTGTGCGGAGAACCTCGCGGTTTCCATGCGCCGCGTCGGCCATGAGATCAGCGTGGTGCCGCAACCGGTGAACTTCTTCACCAATACCACCATCGAACGAGATGGGAAGCTTGTCTCGCCGCCCAATCCCGTCCCGCCCGGCGCCTTTGTTGAGGTCGAGGCGCTGATGGATCTGATCTGTGTCGTCTCGTCCTGCCCCTTCGATCTGGAACGCGAAGGCTGGACGATCAATGCGAAGGGCGGCCCGACGGAGTTGGTGCTGGATATTTCCTAGCAGGACCCGCCTTAGCTCTTTCCATAGACCGGCACAAAGCCGCCCCGGGTGAGGGTGTTCTCAGGCGAGGCGAGGAACAGGATGGTCGTCGCGACCTCCTCCACCTTCGGCCATTTGGCGAAATCGGCCTTGGGCATGTCCTTGCGGTTGGCTGGCGTATCCATGATCGAGGGTGCAACGGCGTTCACCAGGATGCCCTCGCCCGCCACTTCCTCAGCGAGTGCCGCGGAAAGTGCTGCCACGCCGGCCTTGCTTGCCGTATAGGCCGTCATTTTCGCGCCTGTTCGCCATTCCTGCGCGGCGCGGGCGGCGATGTTGACGATGCGCCCACCCCGCTTGGCGGCGACCATCTTTGCCACCGCGGCGCGGCAGCAGAGATAACAACTCACCAGGTTCATATTGAGCTGCTCCATCAGCAGCGTTTTCGGGCTGTCAGCGATCGGCGCGAAGGCGAAGCCGCCGGCGATATGGATCGAGGCCCACAGCCTTGGCAGACCGTCATAGAGATTCGCCACTGCCGCCTCGTCGGCCAGATCATCGACCCTGGCGAATGTCAGCCGCGCCTTGTCCATTTCGGCAAAGCGCGCCGTTTCGCTGTCATGACGATAGGGCAGATGGCAGATGGCTCCCGCCTCCAGCAAAGCCGAGACCACGGCCGTGCCCAGGGCACCTGTGCCACCGGTAACAACCACATGGCGATTGCGATAGTCCGGCATGGTCTTCTCCCTTGTCGTGCGGCGCGTCGAGTTTGCCAGCGCCCTGGCGCGAAGTCACGGCGATGGCGCGAGGTGGCGCAACTTGCACCAGGCTGGCCGCCAGCGATGCTGTTTAAAGACCGGATTACGCGTGCTCGGCAACGTTTCACCAGACGACCAACCGGCTCGCAATTCGCTCATGTTCGGCTGAGACGCGCCGGGGACTTCGATAGCGTCTCGCCAGACTCGGCCCTGCGGGATACAGTTCCCGTGGGGCCGTTGGCGCGAAAAGCGTGCGTCCCCGGACCAATACGGGGGGACTGTTCGATGCCAACACGTCACGGATCGATGGCGGCCGCGCTGTGCGCCGTCTTGGCGATTTTCCTTTCGACACCTTTGCCGGCTCTCGCGCAAAGCAGCCCCGACTGGATCACCCACCTGCCGCGCGAGCCGATCCATGTAAAAGCGTGGCCGGGCGGCAAGAAGGTCGCCGTCTGCTTCGTACTCTATGTCGAAGTCTGGGGCTTCGGCCACGGACCGAACTTCCGCCCCGATACGGCCAGCCGCAATCCGGACGTGGTGGATGAAGCGTTCCGCGAATACGCGATCAATTGGGGTGTTCCGCGCGTCGGTGCCGTGTTCCGCGAGCAGGGGCTTCCGCTCAGTATCGCGCTGAACGCCCAATTTCCCGGCCAGCGGCCCGATGTGTGGAAGCGCTTTCGTGCCGAGCTGCCCAAGGCCCCGATCATCGCCCATGGCCTGAACAATTCGACCGACCTGCTGCCGCTGGCCCAAGGGCCCGGCGCGCAGCAAACCTATATCAAGCAAACCCTCGACCTGATCGAAAAGGATACGGGTGTGCGCTCCCACGGCTGGTCGAGCCCCAGCGTCTATCCCAACGCCGATACGTTTCCGGCCACCGCTTCCCAGGGCATCACCTACACCCTCGATACGATGGATTCCGACATTCTCTCGCGGCTCGATACCAAATCCGGGCCGCTGGTACTGATCCCCTATCCCGTGGTCACGGTCGACATGGGCCAGTATCTGGAGCGCGCCAAGGAGCCGACGGATATGGGCCGGCTTTGGCTCGACTACATCGGCGAACTGGCGCGTGAGGCCGCGGCGAATCCCAACCGCGAGGCGACGGTCGTGGCCATCGGCATGCATCCTTTCGTTTTCGGCACGCCCAATGGTGCTGCCGAACTGCGCCGCGTGCTCGAGACGCTGAAGGCCGAGAAGTTGGTCTGGATCAGCGATGTCGAGGCCGTGCTGACGGCCGCCGGGGCCAAACTGTAGGGTCGCTCATGAAGCTCACCTTATCCCTGTTGGCGCTGCCGATGATGGCTGCATCTGCGCTCGCCGACGAGGCCGCCTTGCAAAAGTGGGCCTTTGGCAACGCCGACGTGAGCATCGAGAAGGTCGCGGCAGGCGATGGGCTGGGCGCGGACCTTCTGACGATCCGGCGGGACGGCGTGCTTATGCATGCGGAGGTGGCAACGCACATCGATTTCATCACCTCCGACAAGGGTGCCGCAGATGCACCGAAGCTGGTGCCCATCACCTCGGCCGCAGCGCACGATCTTGTCATCGAGTCGTTCTCTGGCGGCGCGCATTGCTGCTTTTCCATCGAAGTCGCGACCATGGGCGATTCCTTCAACATCTCCGGCGCCCAGGACATGCGCGATGCGGGCGCTGCCCTTTTCCCGCTGCCTGAGGGAAAACTCTTTGGCCTGCGCAGCGCGGATATGGCGTATGCGTATCGCTGGACCTCCTTTGCTGCCTCGCCGGCGCCGGAAATACTGCTGCGCTATGACGCTGACTCGGGCCTCACACTGGCGGCCGACCTGATGAAAAAACCCGCACCCACCGCCGACAAGCTGCAGCAGATGGCGGCGGCCATGCGAACTGACAAGGCGTGGAAGGATACGGGCGGTTCACCGCCGACGGCTTATCTGCAGACGCTGCTCGACCTCATCTATGGCGGCAATCTCAAGACGGCGCAGAGCTACGCAATCAAAGCCTGGCCCACTGCGGTGAAAGGCCGGCAAGACTTCATCGACGATCTAAATCAATGCGCGCTGCCGTCGAGCCCATGGTGGCCCGCCGTTGCCGCGATGAATGGCATCAAGGCATACGACGCAGGAAAGGACTGCAAGGACTAGCCCACGCCGAAGGGATCAGGCTTTCTGGGCTGGCCTGTCCGGCGTTGCCATCAGCGCGTCTTCCACGCGGCACGCCTCATCGATAATGAGCGTGTAGAGCGCACGAATGAAGCTGGCGCAAAGACCATGGGAGCGGACGGCCGCGGCACAGGGTTCCAGCACGTCCTCGACCGCCTCCGGGTACACCGACGGAACCCCCCGCGGATT
>CAZQLF010000384.1:0-2403 GCA_964594035.1 uncultured Rhodospirillaceae bacterium
TTGCACAGGAAATCACGGCCTTGCTGGCCGAGCCCGCAGCCCTGGCCGCCATGGGCGCGGCCAGCCGCGCCGCGGTGGCCCGGCGCTATGATTGGTCGGTCATCGCCCAGCGTCTGGAATATGTCTATGACGCGGTCGTCGCGGGGCGCAGGGATTTCAGCTAGAACGCGATTATGGCCAATGGCGACAACGCGGCAGCACATTGCCTGCTCTGCGGCAGCGAGCTGGTGCCGGTGCTGGAGCAGGTCTTCGATACCCGCTTCGGCCTGCCGGGCACTTACTCGATCCATGGCTGCCGGCGCTGTGGTCTGGAGCACACATTGCCCCGGCCGGACCAGGACCAGCTGAACGATCTTTACGAGGAGCACTACAACTTCGGCGAGGTGACAGGGCGCTCCTATCGCGGCTTACGCCGTCTGCTGCATACGCTGCTGATCTATCACCTGTGGCTCGCCATCGACGGCGATGTCAGCTTCCACAGCCGGCGTGGCCAGGGGCGGCTGCTGGATGTGGGCTGCAATGAGGGGCGTGGCCTCACCTTCTATCGCGCCAACGGCTTCACGGCGGAGGGGCTGGAGCTGAACAGCGTCGCCGCGGCAACGGCACGGTTACGCGGCTTCACCGTGCATGAGCAAACGCTCGATGAATTTCGCCCGCAGCAGGCCTATGACGTGATCGTCATGTCCAACGTGCTGGAGCACTTTCTCGATTTTCGCACGGCGCTGGCCGAAGTGCGCCGCCTGCTGGCCGAGAATGGTGAAGTGTGGATCAGCCTGCCCAATTGCCACAGCTGGCTGCGCCGGCGCTTTGGGCGCAGCTGGATCAACGGGCATGTCCCGTTCCACATCGTGCATTTCCCGCACAAGACGTTGGGGCGGGCGTTGCGCGAAGCGGGTTTCGACGTCCGCCGTGAAAAGCAGATCACGCCGGCGCTGTGGGTGGCCCAGACCGTGATTGCGCGCTTCCGCGCCAGGCAAGGCAAAACCACCAGTGCATTGCGCGATCCGCGGCTGGTCGTGCCTCTTATCCTGCTGTCGCGCTTCGTGCTGTTCATCTGGCTCTGGTTCAATAACCGGGTGCGCCGGGGCGATTGCCTTGTCATCACTGCCCGCAAGATCTGAGCCGGCTGTTTGCGCATCCTGATCCACGGGTTGAATTATGCGCCGGAGCCCACCGGTATCGGCAAATTCACCGGCGAAATGGCCGAGTGGCTCGCCGGCCGTGGCCATCAGGTCCGGGTGGTGACGGCGCCACCTTATTACCCGGACTGGCGCATCCGCCCCGGCTATTCGTCCTGGCGCTGGCGGCACGAGCACAGCGCCGGCGTCGATGCTTATCGCTGCCCGCTATATGTGCCGGCCCGGCCGAAAGGTGTGAGCCGCCTGATTCACTTGCTGAGCTTTGCCGCCAGCAGCAAGCCGGTCGCTCTGTTCCAGGCGCTCGCCTTTCGCCCCGATGTGGTGATCGCGGTTGCGCCGGCGTTGGTCTCCGTGCCCGGCACCTGGCTTGCCGCGCGGCTTGCCGGTGCGAAGGCCTTCCTTCACATCCAGGACTTTGAGATCGACGCCGCATTCGCGCTTGGCATCGTCTCCGGCGGCAGGATGCGCCGGTTGGCGCTGTCACTGGAATCTTGGCTGCTGCGCCGGTTCGATCGCGTCAGCAGCATCACACCCGCCATGGTCGCCCGCCTGGCGGACAAGGGTGTTGTGGCGGAACACTGCCTGCTGTTCCCCAACTGGGTCGATACATCCGCCATTCACCCGGCGCCGAGCAGCTTGCGCACGGCGCTGAAGCTGCCGGCCGATGCGGTGGTGGCACTTTATTCCGGCAACATGGGCGAGAAGCAGGGCGTGGAGACGCTGGCCGATGTGGCGCGTGCGCTTGCCGGAACGCCCGTCCATCTGCTGCTTGCCGGGGCCGGGGCTGCGGCAGAGCGCCTCGCGCGGGCCACATCGGGCATGGCGCAGGTTCACTGGCTGCCGCTGCAGCCGGTGGAAAAGCTGAACGATCTGCTGAACGCCGCCGATCTCCATCTACTCCCGCAACGTCCCGACGCCGCCGATCTTGTCATGCCCTCCAAACTCGCTTTCATGCTGGCGAGCGCCAAACCCGTGATAGCGGGAGCGGCATCCGGAACTGCGCTTGCCCGCGCCATCGAAGGCTGCGGGATTACCGTGGCGCCGGGCAGTGGGAAGCCCATGGCCGCGGCAGCCCGGCCTGGGAACAGATGGCCGGCGCGACTGAACATGGCGGCATAAGGAATCCCGATCCCTATGCCGATTAGCACTACCGCCGCCAGGGCGCTCGTCAGCGAAATGGTGGACGGGAGGAACAGGAAACAGCCCAGGGCGACCATCAAGAGGCTTCCCGCGAACAGCAGGCGAATCCCCACGTGGTGGCGGA
>CAZQLF010000384.1:2413-3664 GCA_964594035.1 uncultured Rhodospirillaceae bacterium
GCGCCGGCGCGCGCTTGCCGATTGGGATCGTCAGGCGATCCTGCTCGCCTATGAGAAATCCTTGTTGGAGGCAGCCGCTTAAAGTCTTGGGTCGGTAAAACGCCGCAGGCGCTGGGCCGCGGTCAGCGCGATGCGCAGCGTTTGGGCACGCCTGCGGCTGCCATTCATCGTGAAGGCAGGCGATTCGCGGAGGATTGTGCCGTGCCAATCATCGGCCACGATCAGCCCCACTTCGGCGGGCAGCAGTCGTTGGGGAAAATCCGCCGCCACGGCGAAATAGAACCGGTCGCAGAAATCGAGATACTCCTGCCATTTCCCGTCGCTGCGGAAATCCTGGACCGAGCTTTTGATCTCGACGATGGAGGTCAGTCCCTGGCCATCCAGGGCGATGACATCCACGCGCCGGCCATTGTTCAGCGAGAACTCGGCGATAGCCGCACAGCCCAAATCCTCGAACAGACGGATGATGCCGCGTGCCAGGCGCTCGGCGAGGCGGATTTCCGCTTCGCGGCCGAGCGCAGCAGGCGAGTCGGGCAAGGGCGACAGAATCGGCATCAGCGGATTATAACCCCATCATGCTGAGGCGCACCGGCCGCATCATCGCCTTTTTTGTCACCGGATTCTTCATCTGGTCGTTCTTCCTGGTGGTCGCCTATGCGGTGCTGCCACCGGCCGTGACCCCGCTGATGCTGCTACGCCTGCTGGACGGCTCCGGCATCCACAAGAGCTGGCGGCCGCTATCCGACATTTCACCCGACCTGGTCCTCGCTGCCATGGCGTCGGAGGATGCGCGCTTCTGCCTTCATGATGGTTTCGACTGGAAGGCGATCCGCGAAGACTGGGGGCGCAACCAGCAGGGCGGCAGAGTTCTGGGCGCCAGCACGATTTCGATGCAGACGGCCAAGAACCTGTTCCTCTGGCCGGACCGAAGCTGGCCGCGCAAGGGGCTGGAGGTCTATTTCACCCTGCTGATCGAGCTCGCCTGGCCGAAGCGGCGGATCATGGAGCTCTATCTGAACGAGGTGGAATGGGCGCCGGGAATCTACGGCGCCGAAGCGGCCTCCCAATTTCACTTCCATAAGCCCGCCTCCGCCCTCAGCGCCACGGAGGCGGCGCGGCTGGCCGCCGTGCTGCCCAATCCGCGACGCTGGTCCGCCAGCCGGCCCACCGCCTATATCGTGGCGCGCTCGGGAATCATCGATGCGCGCATGGCGGACGTGCCGGCCCTCGACCCGCTGCCTTGTGGCCGGC
>CAZQLF010000385.1:0-3655 GCA_964594035.1 uncultured Rhodospirillaceae bacterium
AAGACCGTGTTAACCCGCGGGAAGCTGTGGGGCCAGACCGGCTTGCAACCGGCCGCAGGATCAAGCGGCAGCTTTGACGGGTCGATGCCGCCGCTGTCCATCTTGTCAGGATCGACATCGATGGATTCGTCGAACACGACCTCCGTGCCCTTGACCGAGCAGTTTGAACCCGGCGCCGAAAGCGTGCGGTCATAGCTGTCGTCGTAATAGACGCCGGTGGCGGCCGGCGAACCGCCCGTCACCATGGCCAGCAGGCCAGGGAATGAATCGCTCGGCTTGCTGCCGGTGGCGTTGCTGTAATAGACGCCCTGCTTGGACAGGCGCGCCAGCGCCGAATCGGGATGATCGGCAAGGAAGCGGGTCAGATCCACCGCATGCAAGCCATCGATGCTGATCAGCAGCACATGGGCATATCGCCCGGCCGCCGCGGCCGTATGCGGGCAGGCAAAGCTTGCCGCCGTCAGGAATCCGGCCACCGCCGCAGAATACAGACGCCTTGGGCGCCAAGACCGCTCGCTCATGAATTTCCTCCGCATGCTGGGAACTCGCAGGCGTACCAACTCGATGTTGCAGAGCTGTGATGATCCGGCGACAAGCCGCTGATTACGTCGAAGTAAGCTGGCTAGAACGGCTCCGGTGCGGCAAAGGCTGCAGCGTCGAGTTTCGCCTTTTGCCGGCCGGCTTCGTCAAAATTCTTGGGGTCGAGCCAGGTTTCGAAGGCTTTTTTGATCGCCGGCCAGTCGCGATCGATCATGGCGTGCCAAGCGGTATCGCGATTGCGCCCCCTGATGATCATGTGCTGGCGAAAGATGCCTTCGAAGGTGAAGCCGAAGCGCCGGGCCGCCACCCGCGAGAGCCCATTGCGGGCATTGCACTTCCACTCGAAACGGCGATTGCCAAGCGTATCGAAGGCGTATTTTGCCATCAGGAAAAGGGCCTCCGTCGCCGCGCGTGTGCGCTTCAGGACCGGCGTGAACCAGATATGGCCGGTCTCGATCACCCCATCGGCGGGGACCATGCGAAGGAAACTCATCATGCCGGCAGCCCTGCCCGTAGCCTTGTCGACGACGGCATAGAACAGGGGGTCGTTGGATGCGGCCCTGTCCGCGAGCCAGGATTTGAAAGCGGCAAGATCCGCGAATGGTCCGTAGTTCAAATAGGTCCAGATCGCGGGATCGCCCTTAGGCCCATGCGAGAGTTCGAAGAGATCATCGGCATGGCGGGACGGATCGACCGGTTCAATTCGGACATACTGCCCTTCGAGGGTTTCCCGCCGGGGCGCCTGGGCCGGTTTCCACGGCAATCTTGGCCCGAGTTCCTCAAGGTCCATGTCCATTTTGCTCTCCCAACGCCTTGCAAAACCGGGCGCATCATAGCGGCGTCCGGCACGCCAGCCAGTACCGCCGGTCACAGAGTGTTAGGGCCATTTTCCCAAGGAATCCGCCAGTTTGATGAAGGTGCGTCATATTTAATTCATATTAATGCAACATCTGTGTCCCGTCGCGATCCTACTCTCCGCCGAGCGCAAAAGGCGGCCGGTGTGGCCAATTCGGATCCCGTCCGCTTCGCGCCAGGCTTTCGTCGCAAAAGAGGGACATCAGACATGAAACGCATTCTGGCAATGGCGCTGTTCGCGGCGCTCGCTTGGACCAGCGCGCAGGCGGCCGATATTTCGGGCGCCGGCGCCACCTTCCCCTATCCGATCTATGCGAAATGGGCGGATGCTTACAAGACACAGACCGGGACCGGGCTGAACTATCAGTCCATCGGTTCGGGCGGCGGCATCAAGCAGATCAAGGCCAAGACCGTCACCTTCGGCGCCTCCGACATGCCGCTGAAGCCCGACGATCTCGATGCCTCGGGCCTCATCCAGTTCCCAATGATCATGGGCGGCAGCGTGCCGGTTGTGAATCTGGCGGGCATCCAGCCGGGGCAGCTCACCCTCAGCGGCCCGGTACTGGCCGACATCTTCCAAGGCAACATTACCAACTGGAATGATGCGAAGATCGCCGCCCTCAATTCGGGCGTCAGCCTGCCGGACAAGGCGATCGCGGTGGTTCATCGCTCCGACGGATCGGGCACGACTTTCCTCTTCACCAACTACCTCTCGCAGTCGAGCGATGATTGGAAGGGCAAGATCGGCGCCAGCAGCGCCGTCGAGTGGCCGGTCGGCATCGGCGCCAAGGGCAATGAAGGCGTCGCCAACATGACCAAGCAGACCGATGGCGCCATCGGCTATGTCGAATTTGCCTATGCCAAGCAGAACAACCTGACCTTCACCAAGATGGTCAATCACGACGGCAAGGTTGTGACCCCGAGCATCGAGGCCTTCCAGGCGGCGGCATCCAAGGCCGACTGGGCCAATGCCAAGGGCTACTACCTGATCCTGACGAACCAGGCGGGCGACGCGAGCTGGCCGATCACCGGCGCCAGCTTTATCCTGATGTACAAGCAGCCGGTCGATCCGGGCGCTTCTCTCACGGCCTTGAAGTTCTTCGACTGGGCCTACAAGAACGGCGGCGACATGGCGACCCAGCTCGCCTATGTGCCGATCCCGGCGAATGTCGTCGACATGGTCCATCAGACCTGGAGCGACTCGATGAAGGATTCGATCGGCAAGCCGCTGTGGACGGGCGGCCAATAAGAGGCTGACGAGCAAATCTGTGTCATCGCGGGGATGGGCTGCCTGAAGCGGTTCATCCCCGCTAGATTTCCGCCCGCCGCGATTTCGCTCCCGACTACTCCACCCGCTGCGATTTGACGACGAGCATGGCAAACATTTCGCTCACAGATCCGGTTGCAACACGCACCGACGAACGGGGCCAGCGCCAACGCGCCCAGGACAGCGTATTCCGCGGCGCCACGATCTTCTTCGCCATCCTAGTGCTGGCACTCCTGGGCGGCGTCATCATTTCGCTGATCGTCGGTGGCTGGCCTGCGCTCAGCACCTTCGGGTTCGGTTTCCTCGTGACCGAGGTCTGGAACCCCGTCAGCAACAAGTTCGGTGCGCTGGCGCCGATCTACGGCACCATCGTCACCTCGCTGATCGCCATGGTGATCGGCGTGCCGGTGAGTTTTGGGATCGCGGTCTTCATTACTGAACTCTGTCCGCCGATCCTGAAGCGTCCGCTCGGCATCGCCATCGAGCTTCTCGCCGGCATCCCCAGCATCATCTATGGCATCTGGGGCCTGTTCGTGCTGGCCCCCTTCCTGCAGCAGACCATCCAGCCCTTTCTGATCAACACGATCGGCCATGCACCCCTGATCGGCAAGCTGTTCGCCGGCCCGCCCTACGGCATCGGTGTGCTGACCGCCTCGATCATTCTTGCGGTCATGGTGCTGCCCTTCATTACCTCCATCACCCGCGACGTGTTCGAGACCGTGCCGCCGATGCTCAAGGAGTCGGCCTACGGCCTTGGGTCGACCACGACGGAGGTGGTGTGGAAGGTGGTGCTGCCCTATACGCGGGTCGGCGTTATCGGCGCCGTCATGCTGGGTCTCGGCCGCGCGCTGGGCGAAACCATGGCGGTCACCTTCGTCATCGGCAATGCCCACAAGGTCGCGGCTTCGATCCTGGCACCCGGCACAACGATTTCGGCGACCATCGCCAATGAATTTACTGAGGCCGTGGGCGACCTCTACACCTCCTCGCTCA
>CAZQLF010000386.1:0-3638 GCA_964594035.1 uncultured Rhodospirillaceae bacterium
CGGCCCCAGGGCAAAAAGGCCACCCATGAAGTAGCCGATGGCGATCGGCAGCGCTTCTTCCCGCTTTCGCACAGCGGTCAACGAACGGCCGAGCCGCCCAGTAATGTAATCGTCCAGGGAGAAAGCGCGTTCGGCGGCGGCCGGCGCGCCCCAATCGACGAGATAGGGATGGAAACCTTCATCCGCCAAAAATCGCAGGAAACTTCGCTCCGGCTCGAGATCGAGGATATAGCAGCGGTTGATCAGCGAGGGGATCACCAGAAGCGGCGCACCATCGCCGCGCCCCTTTGAGCCATTCGGCGAATAGTCCAGCAGACGCGTCGTGCCTTCCTGCCAGACGACGGCACCCGCGGTCCCGCTCCGGCGATAGGCGTGGCGGCGATAGGCGATCAGGCCATCGAGAAAGGCTGCGGCCCGGCGCTCGGCCTCTTTGGTGACCGCGCCGGCGAAATCCTCAGGCTTTACGCTTGCCAGTTCGGAGGCGAGGCTTTGGGCTGCTGCCCTTAGTTCCGGCCTCCAGGCGATCGAGCCGCCTTTCAAGAGCGGCAAGGCGACGAGCGAGCTCGTCCAGGCGAGGCTGGCCGCCGCCAGATGCAGCGGCAGCGGGCGCGGGCCCTGGCGCGGTTGAGGGGGCGGATTTGCCGGTGCCGGGGGCGCCGGACGTTTGGAAGCCATTGACCATCCCCGCCTGCATCATGGAAAGCCACTGCCCGACCTGCCGGGCAAGCTCGGCATCGCCCGCCAGTGCGGTTGCCTGGTCCTGCCAGAGATCGAGATATCGGCGCGCCAGCGCCTCCAGATTCGGCGGCTCAGACATGCCAAGAACTATGCCAAAGGGCGGGCCGCGGCGCCATGGGCAGCGCAACATCACTGCTTTTCCGAGCTTTAGGCCGGACCCCTGCACCCTTGCCAGGGCGGCCCCCAACCCTGTTATGCTGCAGCGCACGAATTTGCGGTGCAGCGCCACAGGACGGCCGAGGCCGTCCGGCCCTGCCCTGCCAGCAAATCTGGTGAACCGATCATGGCCGAACCCGCCGAAGGCAGCGAAGCGCCGAACTCCGACAAGGCGCCGATCACCATCAAGAAATACGCCAATCGCCGGCTCTACAACACGGCGACCAGCAGCTATGTGACCCTCGACCACCTCTGCCAGATGGTGAAGGACAATGTCGAATTCGTGGTCTTCGACGCCAAGACCGGCGAGGACATCACCCGCTCGGTGCTGACCCAGATCATCGTGGAGGAAGAAGGCAAGGGTGGGCAGAACTTGCTACCCATCAACTTCCTGCGCCAGCTCATCAGCTTCTATGGCGACAACCTGCAGTTCCTGCTGCCCCGCTATCTGGAGCAAAGCATGGAATCCTTCGCCATGAACCAGGAGCAGATGCGCAAATACCTGCAGGAGAGCTTCGGTGGCATGTTCCCCTTCGGCCGCTTCGAGGAGCTGGGCAAGCAGAACATGGCCTTCCTGGAACAGGCCATGCGCATGTGGAATCCCTTCAAAGCGCCCGCGCCGGCCGGTAAGCCGGCCGGAGGCCAGCCCGCGAGCGAGAATTTCGATGCGCTCAAGGCCCAGATGGATGCGCTCCAGCGCCAGCTCGAGGCGCTGACCAAGCAGAAGAAGGACAGCTGACGGTCAGCGGACCAGCGGCGCTGCGATCATGAAAATCTGCATCTATGGCGCGGGCGCGATCGGCGGCCTGCTGGCCGCCAAGTTGGCGCGCGCGGGCCAGGACGTCACCGTCATCGCCCGCGGCCCGCATCTCGCCGCCATCAAGGCCAAGGGGCTGATGCTGTTCTCCGAGGGCGAGGAGATCCTGGTTCATCCCAGGGCTGTCGAGGATCCCACGGATGCAGGCCAACAGGACTATGTGATCGTCGCGGTGAAGACGACGGGGGTGGCGCCTATTGCCGAGCGCATGGGACCGCTGCTGGGCGCGAAGACCGCCGTCGTCACCGCCATGAACGGTATTCCATGGTGGTACTTCTGGCATCAGGAAGGATCTTGGAAAGATCGCCAGCTCACCAGCATCGATCCTGGCGGACGGCTCTGGCGCGCCATTCCGCCCGCCCGCTGCATCGGCTGCGTGGTCTATCCTGCGGCCGAGATCGCCGAGCCCGGCGTGGTGCGCCATGTCTATGGCAACCGCTTCATGCTGGGTGAACCTGGAGGCGAAACGAGCCCGCGGATCGAGGCGCTGTCATCGGCTCTGAGTGGCGCGGGATTCAAGGCGCCGGTGCGCCCCAAAATCCGCGATGACATCTGGCTGAAGCTCTGGGGCAATCTTTCTTTCAACCCCGTCAGCGCGCTGACGCAGGGCACGCTCGCGGGCATGGCCGACGACCCCGCCGTGCGCGCGATCGTCCGGGCGATGATGGTGGAGGCGGAGAAAGTCGCGCGCGCGCTCGGCGTCAGCCTGCCCATCGATGTCGATACCCGTATCGGCTGGGCGCGCGATGTGGGCGAGCACAAGACCTCCATGCTGCAGGATCTCGAACAGGGCCGGCCGATGGAGATCGATGCGCTGACCGGCGTAGTCGCCGAGATGGGCGATCTGGTGGAGATCGATACGCCGATGATCGATACAGTGCTGGGGCTGTTGCGCCACCGTGCTCGCGTGGCCGGCTGCTATCCCCCTGCCGCTTCCGCTGCTTCATAGACCTCGAAAGTGCCGACGAATTCCTCGCTCTCCGTCAGCGCTTCGCAGCGCGCATCGAGCCGCTGGTAATCGTCGGCGAAGCGCTGCTTGAAGAGTTCAAAATCCGCTGCACTCTCCCAGCGGTCGATCGTCGCATAGCGGCCCTCACTCTGGCGTAATAGCTCGGTGCCGCGATAGCCCTCCGCCTGGCGGAACAGCTGCGCCCAGTCGCCATCGGGTCCGTAGATGGCCTCGAACAACGCGGCCCAGCCCTCGTCGATGCGATAAGTCCATAGGATCGCGATCACGGGATGGCCGTGCCGGTGCTCAGCTCAACGCCTTGGCCAGGAACGGCAGGCTTTCATCCATGCGGTAGTCGACGGAGGAATGGTCGTCGGGAAATTCCTCGTAACGGTGAACAATCCCAAGCCGCGTGAGCGCGCGGTTCAGCTGGCGGGCGCCGAAGACAAGGTTAAACTGGTCGCGATCGCCGCAATCGATGTAGAGCGCCTTCAGCTTGCGCAGGCTGGGCACCGCCTTCTCCACCATGTTCACCGGATCATGGGAGCGCCAATTTTCCCAGCGCTCCGCCATCAGCTCGGCCGTCTCCGGATTGCAGGGCAGACGAATTCCCAGGAACTGGCTGGGATCGGGATCGTAGCTCGCAGCCATGGCGATGAAGTTCAGCACCAGCATGTCCTTGTCGCCGGGCTTCAGTGCGGATTCGAAATGCTGCATGAAGCGTTCGATGGAGCCGCCATGCTTGGTCGCGAGCTCCATCAGCACCTTGGGGAGATCAACGAGATAACAAAGCTCGAAGGCCATGTCGCCGGAATGGCAGGCGGCCGCGGCCCAGAAATCGCCGTGGCGCATGGCGTGGACGATGGCGCCATACCCGCCGGAGGATTTGCCGAACACGCCGCGCCCGCCGGCGCCGCCGACGCCCAGCGTTTTCCCCCCCAGCGCTACCCCCTCACCCAGCAAGCAATCCCCATAGCG
>CAZQLF010000387.1:0-3635 GCA_964594035.1 uncultured Rhodospirillaceae bacterium
GGAAATAGCTGGCAAGGTAGATCCCGCTGGCCGAACCCCGATCCCCGGTGGCAGCCCGGCTGACAAAGCCGGTGGCAGCGGCCTGGGCGAAGAAAGTGCCAACACCGATCAAAGCAAGACCCGCCAACACAGCCGGCAGGCTCGGTGTCAGCAGCAGCGGCAAGCCAATGGCGGCGACTGACAATGCGCCCCAGAACGTCGGCCTCGTTCCCAGGCGCCGGGCAACACCACCGGCGAGCGGCGTGGTGATGATCGACGGCAGAAAGACGAAATAGACGAAGCCGAGCTGCATGGGGCTGAGGCCCAACGGCTCGCGCACCAGTACGAAATTCACGTAGGTGAAGGTGCCGATGAAGGTGAACAAGATCAGAAACCCGATCCCGAAACTGGCGCGCAGTGGACCATTGCCGAAATGCTCTGCCAACGCCCCGAGCGGCGAGGGGCGCTTTCCAACGAATTGCATGGCCGTGGTGCGCTTCAGCGTCACATAAACGAGCAACGCGCCTGACAGGTTCAGCGCTGCAAAGACATAGAAATTCACCGCAAGGCCGAGATGGTCGGCCACGGCCGCTGACATCAGCCGGCCAAACAGATTACTGGCTACATTTCCGGTGATATAGGCGGCAAACGCGCTGGCCATGGCGCGCGCGCTGCATTGCTCGGCCAGATAAGCAAGTGTCAGGGTAAAGGCCGTCGACATGCACAGGCCCTGGGCTATGCGCAGCGCCGTGAAGACCGTGAGATTGGGGGCTGTGGCCAGCAGTGCTGTGGGGATCGATAGCAGTGCCAGACTGCCCAGGATCCCGCCGCGTCGTGCGATATGGCGGCTGAACAGGGCAACGACGAGACCGGCGACAGCCATGCCGATCGTGCTGGCATTGACGGCCAGGCCCATGGCCGCCGGGCTTACCCCGTACGCCCTCGCCAGGCTGGGCAAGATCGCCTGGGTTGCGAACAGATCGACCACGGTCAGGAAGGCGGTAAGGCCGATCACGAAATTCCGCAGCGCATCGCCGAGGGTAGAACTAGCCCCGCGCGTCTCTGTCTTGCTCATCGTTTGTCAGCCTTTGCAAAAGGGGGAGTGTGACGTCCGGGGGAGGGGCGGACGTCACACTCGCGTGGGGCGCATGCAGGGGGAATGCGCCGCTGGTTACATGTTCGTGTCAGATTGGTCGTGGAACAGATCGGCAGAGATCAGGGTGACCGCCTTGCTGCCGGTGTTCTTCCACCAGTGGGAGAGATCGGCGTCGACTGAGACATCGCCCGCCTTGTGGATAATCGGCACGGTGCAGTCGCTGGCGTATTCGGTAATCTCGCCGGCGACGATGTAAATGAGCGCCGGGCGGTCGCTATGGCTGTGCCAGGGAACGACGCCGCCGGGCTGAATCACCAGCCGGCGCATGCGCAGCATGTGATCGGGCAGGGCGACCTTCTCCTTGGCGAGATCGATCTTGGCCAGAACCGTGTCGGTCACGCCGACGGGCATGGTCGCGCCGGCTTTCTGGCCTTCGCCGTCGGCAACCTGCTTGCCGGCGGGGCAGCCATTGGCGAAAGCAGTGGTGGAGAACAAAGCAAAGACAGCGGCGGCGCCGGCGATGGCCAGGCTGTGACGGAACCCGCGGCTGATGGTCTTGTTGGTGGTCATGGATCGGTTCCTTTCTTCAGGTTTGGCTGGGCGGGTAGCGCCTCAGCATCGGGGGAAAGGATCAGGCCCCGGCTGCAAGAACTGAAATGCCGTTTGACTATGAATTTGATGAGGACTGGTCATCGCTGACGGTTGCTTGGAATTTATTCGCAGTCCACGCAACCCTCACGGCGCCGTGACGGAGATTCGCCCCATCAATACTGGCTTTTCTGGGTCTCGACGGCCCAGCGCACCAATGTCATGCACGTGCGCTATCGAAATGATGAAGAGAGGGCATTTCCGCCCGATCGGCGGCGGTTTTACATTGGGCCCATGGTTTCGACCCGAACCGCATCGGATCGCGATTAGGCGGGCGAAGACCGCAACCAAGGAGAAACTCCCATGAAATTCTCGATCATCGCCGCCTCGGCCATGCTGGCCGCCATTGCCGTACCCATGATCGCCAAGGCTGGCCCAGCGGCCGTACCTACTTTCCAGGCCGAGAAATGCTACGGCATCGCCAAGGCGGGCTTGAACGACTGCCAGACTGCCACCCACTCCTGCGCCGGCACCTCGACCAAGGACATGGATGGTGCGTCCTGGATCTATGTTCCGGCTGGCACCTGCGCCAAGATCGTCGGCGCCAGTGAAATGCCGAAGGCCTGATCGTCAGCGAAGGTCGGAGCCGAACCGTGATCGAGCGCCCGCACGTCGCGCAGCCGATGCCCGCGAAAACCGGTATCGGGCTTCGCGGCGTCCATATGGCGGAGATCACGGCGAGGCATCCGGCCGTCGGCTGGCTCGAGGTTCATGCGGAAAACTTCATGGGTTTCGGCCCGGCCTTTCGCGCACTTGAACGCCTGCGCACCGACTATCCCATTAGTCTCCATGGTGTGGGCCTTTCGCTTGGCGGCGCCGATGGCATCGACGAGGCACATCTGGCTCGCCTGCATCGCCTGACGGACGCGCTCGATCCATTCCTGGTTTCCGAGCACCTCGCCTGGAGCGGGGCTGACGGCGTCTACCTCAATGATCTGATGCCGCTGCCATGCACCGAAGAATCGCTTGGCGTGATGGCCCGGCATGTCGACACTGTTCAGTCGCGTATTCGCCGCCGGATCCGGGGGGAAAATCCATCGGCCTATCTTCGTTTTTTCACTTCGCCGATTCCGGAGCCGGAATTTCTCGCGTAAACCACCAGCGGGACCGGATGCGGCCTGCTCTGCGACGTGAACAACATTTACGTAAGCGGCCGCAATCTCGACTTTGACCCCGTTGCCTATCTGCATGCATTGCCTGCGGAAGCGATTGGCGAGTTTCATCTCGCCGGTCATCATGCCAATCCCGTCGATGGCCAGATCATCTTGATCGACGATCACGGCAATGCGGTTTCCGATGATGTCTGGGCCCTGCACGCCGAGGCGCTGCGCCGCTTCGGCCGCCGTCCCACCCTGATCGAATGGGACAGCCGGATTCCCGTGCTCGATGAATTGCTCGCGGAGGCCGGCAAGGCCGACGCGCTCACCAACACCCTTTGCCCCGAGAGCGACGATGTCCAGGCTGCGTGATCTGCAATGCGGTGTGGCCAAGGCTGTGCTTGGCCAGGACGAAGAATCGATCGTCTCGGCCATCCTGGGCGATGGAATGGCGCCGGCTTCGCGCCTCGCTATCTACCGCAACCACTACAACATCACCTTGACTGATGCCTTGAGGGCAACGTTCCCGGTCGTCTGCCGCCTGCTCGACGCGCGTTTCTTTGCGTATGCGGCAAACGAATTCATCAAGGCGTTCCCGCCTCGCCAGGCCTGCCTGTTCGAATACGGTGAGGAGTTTCCTGCTTTTCTTGCCGCTTTTCCGCCCTGCGCGCAGCTCCCCTATATCGGTGATGTCGCGCGCCTGGAGTGGCTGATCAACCTGGCCCTGCACTCGCCGGCTCTGGCGCCGATCGACAGCCGCGACCTTGCCCATCTTGACTCGCGCGACTACCCGCGGCTGATCTTTTCCCTGCAGC
>CAZQLF010000388.1:0-3633 GCA_964594035.1 uncultured Rhodospirillaceae bacterium
GGCCGATCGAGACCATGCCGCCGTAGCCCGCAAGCAGGTTCCACATCAAGGCGAAAAGCAGGTAGGACGCCAGTTGGGTGAAGTCGCGCATCGTATCGCGGCCCGCCCAGTAGGGCGCACTGGCGATGGCAAGCGTGACCAGCAGCAGCGCGAAGAGCGCCACCCTGCTCGCACGTGTCCGGTGTTGCAGCGTGAACGCGCGTCCGTCCGTCTTTGCAGTCTTCACCGGATTTTCCATCTTGGTACCTCTATGCGGTCCTGGGCATGAAGCCCTGCGGCCTGGCGACAAGCACCGCCAGGAACATCACATGTCCCAGCCAGATGCCCCAGCCCGGGTCGAAGTAAAAGCCGGCCTGCTGCGCCACGCCAAGTGCCATGCCGCCGAGGAAGGTGCCCCAGAACGAGCCCATGCCGCCGATGATCACGGCCTCGAACGCGTAGAGCAGCAGGCCGGGCCCGTCCGATGGCGATACCGACGTACGCATTGCGTAGAGCGCCGCCGCCACGGCAACCAGCACGAAGGCGATCGCCATCGCCAGCGCATAGGTGCGGCGGTGCGAAACACCCATGAGCTGTACGGTCTCGCGATCGTCCGAAGTGGCGCGGAATGCGCGGCCGAGCGCGGTCCGTCCGAACAGCCATTGCAAGGCCAGCGTCATGGCAACGGTGACCGCGAACGTCAGCAGCGGCAGATAGCCCACGCTGATGCCGGCGGGCAGCAGCAAGCTCTGCGACTCGAAGCCGCCGGTGCCAACCGAGCGCGGATCGGCCGAGAACAGCTCCTGCAGCACGTTCTGGATGACGATGGACAGGCCGAATGTGACCATCAGCGACGGCAGCGGATCGCGGCTACTGACACGATTCAGCACCGCGTACTGAAGCGCATAGCCGGCGACGAAAGCGATTACCACAAGCAGCATGATGGCCACGGCCAGCGGCAGCTTCGCGATGGCAGTCAGCGCGAACAAAAGGAAGGCCAGCAGCACGATGAAATCGCCATGGGCGATATTGGTCAGCCGCATCACGCCGAACACGAGGGACTGGCCCATGGCGAAGAGCGCGTAGAGCGCGCCGAGCAGCACGCCCTGGACGAGGATATTGAGCAGCGTGTTCATGCGTCGACTCCGAAATACGCCTGTGCGATTGCTTCGTCCGAGACCTCTGCGGACGCGCCGGCGAGCGAGACACGGCCCTCCTGAAAGCAGTAGAAACGTGATGACACCTGCCGTGCCAGCCGAACGTCCTGCTCGACGATGATGGCGCTCATCCCGTCGGCAACGATGGCAGGCAGCGCCGCGTAGATCTCGCGCACGATCACTGGAGCCAGACCGAGCGAGAGCTCGTCGCACATCAACAGTTCGGGGTTACTCATCAGCGCGCGGCCGATGGCGACCATCTGCTGCTGCCCGCCCGACAATGCGGTCGCGGGATGATGGCGGCGCTTGCGCAATGCGGGAAACAGGTCGAGCACCGTGTCCAGGTTCCAGCGCCCGGGCCGACCGCACCAGGCGCCAAGGAGCAGGTTCTCCTCAACGGTCAGACTGCTGAACAGCCGTCGCCCCTCGGGCACCAGCGCGATACCCTTGCCGACGATCTGCGCCGCGGGCATCCCCGCAACCGGCGCGCCCTTGTACAGCACCTGCCCGTCCGTGGGCCGCAGCAAGCCGGCGACGGTCTTCAGGAAGGTGGATTTGCCAGCGCCGTTGGCGCCGATCAGTGCGACGACCTCGCCGGCGCCGACCTCGACATCGATGCCAAATAGCGCCTGAAAGTCGCCATAGCCAGCAGCCAGGCTCCTTGTCTGCAACAGTGCTTGCATGGTCATGCCTCCAGTCCGAGATAGACGCGGCGGACTTCCGCGTTCTCCAGCACGGTGGCTGGCGCACCTTCGGCGATCTTGCTGCCGAAGTTGATCACCAGCAGGCGGTCCGCCACGGCCAGCAATGCGTGCATGACGTGCTCGATCCAGATGATGGTGATGCCACTGGCCTTGACTTGCCGGATTTCATCGATCAGTTCATGCGTCTCGGCCTCGGTCAGGCCGCCCGCGATCTCGTCCAGCAGCAGCAATCTCGGCTGCGTGGCCAGTGCGCGCGCCAGTTCCAGCCGCTTGCGGTCCAGCAGCGTGAGGCTGCCGGCAAGCTGGTTGGCCTTCTTCCCGAGGCCGGTGCGTGCCAGCACCTCCACGCAGATGTCAAAGGCTTCGCGCTCCCGGCGGGCGCCGCCAAAGGTCGCGCCCACCAGCAGGTTTTCGAATACCGTCATGCCGCCAAAGGGCCGCGGCACCTGGTAGGAGCGGCCGATGCCAGCCACACAACGCCGGTGCGGCGGCAGGTGGCCGATATCGGCGCCATCGAACGAGACCTTGCCTGAGTCGGGGCGTACGTCGCCGCTGATGAGGTTGAACAGCGTGGTCTTACCAGCGCCGTTCGGTCCGAGGATGCCGTAGGTTTCGCCCGCATTGACGGCGAAGCTGATGTCGTCGGTGACCGTCAGAGCGCCAAAGCGCTTGGATACCCGAGCCATTTCCAGAACAAAGCTCATAGTGACCTCTCCGTGCCGGACCGCATCAGGCAATGAGCTTCAGCGGGGCGCCGACAGGCACGCCTGGCGCGAGCTGGTTGTTGACGATCACCAGATCGAACCTGTGCTTCTGGCCCTTCACCCACTGGCCGCCAGCCAGCGGCGTCTTGGCCACGTTCTTCACCGGTCCCGATCCCCATGCCACGTTGCCGACGATCGTGTCGAGCCGGGTCGCGGCCAGCGCGTCGCGCACGGCCAGGTTGGAATCGATGTCCTTGGTGCGCCTGAGGGTATCAACGGCAATCTCGAACAGTGCATGGGCAAAGCCGAGTGGCTGCGTCCATTGCTTGCCGGTGGCCTTCTCGTAGGCGTCGGCTAGCTGCTGTGCCGATTGCCCCGTCACCGTGGACTTGAACGGATGCGACGGCGACCACCACACCTCGGTGGAAAGTCCTTCGCCCAGATCGCCCAGCGCTTCGATGGCCCCGGGAAACAACAGCGCCTTGCCGATCGAAATGACCTTGGGCCGGAATCCTTGCTGGCGCGCCTGTACCAGGAAGTTCCTGGCATCGGGCGGAATCACGACGCCCGTGACGATCTGCGCGCCGGCCTGGCGGAATGCCGCGATCTGCGCGGAGAAATCCTGCGTCATGCTCTGGAATCGACCCGGGTCCCTGAGCGCGAAGCCCTTCTGCGAGAGCACTGGAGGAAAGCCGACCCTGGCATCGCCCCAGGCATTGCCGTCGCCGTCATTCGGGAATAGCCCGCCGACCGACTTGTTGGTCTGCACCGATTGCCACATCGCGGAATAGACCCCAATGACGTCTTCCAGGCCCCAGAAGAAGTGATAGGTAAAGTTGAACCCCTTCTTCGCGTCGCCCTTGCGCCCGAAGAACCAGGGCTGCCAAGGCACTACGGTGGACACGCACGGCGTCTCGTTGAGCTCGCACGCATCGCATACCGGGTTGGCGGTTTCCGGCGTGCCGGAAACCAGCATGATGTCCACCTGGTCTTTCAGGATCAGGTCGCTCGCCACTTCGCCGGCGCGATTGGGGTTGGACTGGCTGTCCTTCACCAGGATGCTGACGGGGAAGCTCTTGCCACGGATCG
>CAZQLF010000389.1:0-3630 GCA_964594035.1 uncultured Rhodospirillaceae bacterium
GGGCAATCGGTGCCGCGCGTGCCGGCATGGCGCGGCTGGATGCGCAACGCGTGGGGCAGGGCCTGCCCGCGCTGCCCTTCGGTGCGGCACTGCATCTGGGCGAGATCCTGTGGGGCAATATCGGGGCGGCCGACCGGCTGGATTTCACGGCCATCGGGCCCGCGGTCAATCTGGTGAGCCGGCTCGAGGGGCTGTGCCGGCCGCTCGGCCGCTCGGTGCTGATCTCCGGCGATTTTGCAGCACAAGTGCGGGCCCCGCTGGTGGCACTCGGCGCGCAAGAACTGCGCGGGATCGCCGAACCCTGCGCGGTGTTCACGCTGCCGGACGCGTAAAAGCGAATCCCGACAGGATTGTCACTCTCGATGAATCGCTGACCGGCATTACCTCTCCTGTCACCACAACACCGACAGGAGACGGATCATGACAACGCCGACACCTAAAACAACCGGGCACAAGACCGCTACCCGCGCGGAGTGGCTGAAGGCGCGCCTCGCGCTGCTGAAGGACGAAAAGGATCTCACCCACAAGAGCGACGAGCTGGCGCAGCGCCGCCAGGACCTGCCTTGGGTGCGCATCGACAAGGCCTATCACTTCGATACCGATGAGGGCGGGGCCACCTTGGCCGATCTCTTCCGCGGCCGCTCGCAGTTGATCGTCTATCATTTCATGTTCGGGCCCGACTACAAGGCGGGCTGCCCCTCCTGCTCGGCGATCGCGGATGGGTTCAACGGCTTCGCCGCACATCTGGCGAACCACGATGTGATGCTGTGGGCCGTCTCCCGCGCGCCGCTGGCAAAGCTGCAGGCCTACAAGAAGCGGCTGGGGTGGGAGTTCCCCTGGGCCTCCTCGCTCAGCAGCGATTTCAACTACGACTTCAATGTGTCGGTGACCGAGGCGCAGCAGAAGAGCGGTGCAACGGAATACAATTATGAGACCGGCCGCCATCCCATCGACCAGAAGGAGCCGCCGGCGGGCGTGGGCGAGTTCGCCAAGACCTGCGGCGTGGATGCGCCCACCTTCGTGCGCGACCGGCCGGGCATGAGCGCGTTCGCCATGCAGGATGGCCAGGTGCATCACACCTATTCGACATATGCCCGCGGCCTCGACGGGCTGTGGGGCATGTATCAGTGGCTCGACCGCGCGCCGCTGGGGCGTAACGAACAGGGACTGTGGTGGAAGCGCCACGACGAGTACCGCAGGGCGTGATGCGCGTGAGCGGTACAGCTTGCGTTGAGAGAAGCGGCGGCAAGGCGGCGGGCGCTCTGGCGCTCGCCGCGTCGCCCGTCTTCGCCCTCATGGCGCTGCTGACGGCGCATGTCGGCGGCGAGGCCATGGCGATGTGCCCCATGGCCGGCGCATCGCCGCTGGGCGGGATGGCTATGATGTATCTGCTGATGAGCCTGTTCCACGCCGCACCATGGGTGCGGCTTGTCACTCGCCTCGGAAAGTAGGTCACCACAGAGGCATAGAGACACAGCGGGACCGAGGCGCTGCTCCGCCCGCGGCTCATTCCTCCTATCGTCATGCCCGGCATGGCTTGAAAACCCGCGCGAGGAGCCATACCTCGGATAGGATTATCCGAAGGAAAGCAGGAGTGCGGCCATGCAGAAGCGCAAACTGGGCAAGAGCGGTCTCGAGGTCGCGGCGATCGGTTTCGGCTGCATGGGGTTGAGCCATGGTTACGGCACGCCGACCGACAGGCAGCATGGCATCTCGATCCTGCGCGGCGCGGTCGATCGCGGCGTGACGTTCTTCGACACGGCTGAGGTCTATGGCCCGTTCACCAATGAGGATCTGGTGGGCGAGGCGCTGGCCCCGCTGCGCAAGAACGTCGTGATCGCCACCAAGTTCGGCTTCACCATCGATCCCAGGACCGGCGCCAGCACGGGGCCGAACAGCAAGCCAGCGCATATCCGCGACGTCGTCGAGGCCTCGCTGAAGCGGCTACGCACCGATGTCATCGACCTGCTCTACCAGCATCGCGTCGACCCGGCCGTGCCGATCGAGGATGTGGCCGGCGCGGTCAAGGACCTGATCGCCCAGGGCAAGGTGCGCTATTTCGGGCTGTCGGAAGCGGGTCCCGCCACGGTGCGGCGCGCCCACAAGGTGCAGGCGGTCGCGGCACTGCAGAACGAATACTCGCTCTGGACCCGCAACGTGGAGACGAATGGCACGCTCAAGGTCTGCGAGGAACTTGGCATCGGTCTCGTGCCGTTCAGCCCGCTCGGCCGCGGTTTTTTGACCGGCACCATGAACGGCAGGACGGAGATCGGCGAGAAGGATTTCCGCGCTGCGCTTCCGCGCTTCACGGCCGAAGCGATGGATGCCAATCAGGTGCTGGTGAAGACGCTGAAGCGCCTGGCGACAGCAATGAACGCGACGCCAGCGCAGGTGGCACTCGCCTGGCTGCTGGCGCAAAAACCCTGGATTGTGCCGATCCCGGGCACGACGAAGCTGCATCGGCTCGAAGAGAATCTGGGCGCTGCCGATGTGAAGCTGTCGCCCGCCGATCTTGCCGAGATCGACCGCGCCGTGGCCGCGGTCACCGTCACCGGCAACCGCTACCCGGACTATATGGAGAAGGCAGCGGGGCTTTAGGGCGCCTCACTCCACCTGGCTCAGATACGCGCCGTAGCCTTCCGCCGCCATGCGGTCCTTCGGCACGAAGCGCAGCGAGGCGGAGTTGATGCAATAGCGCAAGCCGCCACGATCCTGCGGCCCGTCATCGAAGACATGGCCCAGGTGGCTATCGCCATGCTTCGAGCGCACCTCGGTGCGGATCATGCCATGGCTGGAATCGCGCTTCTCGGCGACGTTGGCGGCCTCGATCGGCTTGGTGAAGCTGGGCCAGCCGCAACCCGATTCGAACTTGTCGGCCGAGGCGAAGAGCGGCTCGCCCGAAACGATGTCGACATAGATGCCGGATTCGTGGTTGTCGAGATATTCGCCGGTGCCCGGCATTTCCGTGCCGCTCTGCTGGGTGACGCGATACTGCTCCGGCGTCAACTTGGCGATCGCGGCAGCGTCCTTGCGATACTCGGCCATGTCCCTCTCCTCTGGATGACGCACCGTTTTTATCGTCGCTATCGGCCGGGGGAAAGGGCAATGATAAGGGCAGATCGCCCGTTTCCCGGAGGCCTAAATGAAACGGATCATGATTGGCGCAGCACTGGCGCCGGCCCTGCTGCCCGCCGCCTGCATGCAGCCCCAGCCGGCGGCGCGCCTCGACGGCACCGCCTGGCAGCTGGTCGAACTTCGCTCGCCGGATGCCTCGATCGGCATCGTCAGGCCCGACGATGCGGCGAAGTACGAACTCGATTTTCGCACCGACGGATCGCTCGCCATGAAGCTCGACTGCAACAGCGGCACCGCGCATTGGAGCGCGCAACCACAGGCGATCGGCTATGGCGCGATCACCATCACGGCCGGCGCCATGACGCGGGCCATGTGCCAGGCAGGCTCGCTCGATGCGCGCATCGCCAAGGAGATCGGCGATGCCCACACTTATTCCATCGAAGGCAACCGCCTGACCCTCATCCTCGCAGGCCCGGGCGGCAGGCAGATCTGGTTGCTCAAGGTCGATTGACGCGATGACCACTGCTTGACGCGATTAACGGGGCAGTACCCACC
>CAZQLF010000390.1:0-3609 GCA_964594035.1 uncultured Rhodospirillaceae bacterium
CCTGGCCGCGCCTTGACTTCCACGCCGCCCTTGGTCAGCGACTTTTCGCCGATGCCGACGCGAATCGGGAACCCGACCAGTTCGGAATCCTTGAACTTCACGCCCGGCCGCTCGTTGCGGTCGTCCAGGATCACATCCACCCCGGCCGCCGTCAGGGCTGCGTAAATTTGTTCCGCCCGCTTCATCACCTCGCTCTCCGGAGCGCCGGTCAGTCTTCGGATAAGAGGGGTTGGAAGGATGCCAAGGGTCCAGGGCCTACCCATGTCGCGGCTTCGCGATCAGTCGTTCAACCGGTTGATCCCGAACATGCTCACCCTGCTCGGGCTGTGCGCGGGCATGACGGCGATCCGGCTCGGTCTGCTGGCGCGCTGGGAGCTCGCAGTCGCGGCCATCGCGGTGGCCGCGGTACTCGATGCTCTCGATGGCCGCATTGCCCGCCTTCTCGATACGTCGAGTAAATTCGGCGCCGAACTCGATTCCCTTGCCGACGTGGTTGGTTTCGGCGTGGTGCCGGGACTGCTGCTTTACATCTGGACCATGCATGATGCCGGCGGCATCGGCTGGGCCATCACGCTGTTGTTCGCTGTCTGCTGCAGCCTGCGCCTTGCGCGCTTCAATACCAAGCTCGACAACACCGATCTGCCGGCCTGGACCGGGCGCTTTTTCGTGGGCGTTCCAGCCCCGGCGGGCGCCGGTCTGGTGTTGACCCCGATGATGGCGCAATTCGAATTCGGCTCCGGTTGGTGGGATACGCCGCCCTTCGTCGGATTCGTCATGGTGGCAGTGGCGGGGCTGATGGTCAGCCGCATTCCAACCTTCTCGTTCAAGCGACTGAAGGTGCCGCCGAAGTCGGTTTTGCCCACCATGCTGGGTGTTGGATTGCTTATTGCCTTCGTCATCAGTACGCCCTGGATCACCTTTCTTGGTCTGGCTGCGGCTTATCTTGCAACCATGCCCATCAGCGTGCTTTCCCATCGCCGCCTCGCTGCCCGGCGCGCGGTGGTAGAGCCCATCGACCAGCCTCTGCCGCATTAGGCGGGATCCGGACGCGGCGCCACGATGCTGGATGGGCATCTACGCCGTGTCATCGATCCCCCTCTCGATCGTCTTGGCGCGAGGCTCGCCCGGGCCGGTTTTTCCGCCAATGCCCTGACCTTGGGCGGCTTCGCCGTTGGCCTGCTTGCTTTGCCGCTTCTATCCGCCAGTTCTTACGGATTGGCCCTGCTGGCAATTCTATTCAATCGCCTCATCGACGGGTTGGACGGGGCAGTCGCTCGCGCCCGGGGTACGACAGATTGGGGCGGCTATCTCGACATTGTCTGCGACTTCATCTTCTACGGGGCCGTGGTCTTCGGCTTCGCTTCGGCTGAAGGCGACAACCGCCTGCCGGCCGGCTTCCTGCTGTTATCCTTCATCGGAACCGGAAGTTCATTCCTGGCTTTCGCGACGCTAGCGGCGCGGCGCGGCATGGAGACGAGCACCCGGGGTGCGAAGTCGCTCTACTATCTTGGCGGCTTGACCGAGGGAACGGAAACGATCGTTTTCTTTGTTGCATGCTGCCTGTTTCCCGGGTCGTTCCCGGTTCTTGCCTGGATTTTTGCGGCGGCGTGCTGGGTCACGACCATAAGCCGTGTGATCAGCGCCGGTGTGCTGCTGCGCGGCTGATCGATCTGCCAGCGTTGGGCGCCGCCGTTGAAGTTTTTGCGTCGCTGCCCCATCCGTGGCTCGATTTGAAAGCGGTGGAATAGCAGCGTTGCTGCGGGCGTTGAGGCAGTTCTCGCCATCTGCCACTATTCTGTTGGGATCGCCTGTGAACCGGAGAGAGCAGATGACGTCGCCCATTCGCCAGTCCGTGGTCTTGAAGGCCTCGCCCGACGATTTGTTCGATGCTTTTCTCGATTCGAGGAAGCATTCCCGTATCACCGGGGCGCCCGCCAGGGCCAGTCGCCGCATCGGTAGTCCTTTCACTGCCTTTGGCGGTGCGCTAAGCGGGCGCAATCTCATGCTGGTTCCGGGCAGGATGATCGTGCAGGCGTGGCGGTCGACGCAATTCAAGGCAGCGGACGCTGACTCGATCCTCATTCTCACGTTCAACAAGCTGCGAGGCGGCACCCGTACCGACCTCGTCCATGTCAACGTGCCCGGCCATGACCACAAGGGCGTTACCAAGGGTTGGCCGAAGTACTATTGGGGACCTTGGAAATCGCATCTTGCCAAGCGTTAGAGGCTTCCCCGCAGACCGTGTCGTCGACGGATGATCCCCCTTTCCGTACTCGATCTATCGCCGATCCTTGAAGGCGGCAGCGCCGCGGATGCGTTCCGCAACTCGCTGGATCTGGCGCGTCTTGCCGAACAGTTGGGCTATCGGCGCTATTGGCTGGCCGAACATCACAACATGCCGGGAATTGCCAGCGCTGCGACCTCCGTGGTCATCGGTCATGTGGCCGCCGGGACATCGAAGATCCGTGTCGGCGCCGGCGGCATCATGCTTCCCAACCATTCGCCTCTGGTCATTGCCGAGCAGTTCGGCACGCTCGAATCCCTGCATCCCGGGCGCATCGATCTTGGATTGGGCCGGGCGCCGGGAACCGACCAGCGGACTGCCCGGGCGTTGCGCCGCGAACGTATCGAAAGCGCCGATGACTTTCCCCAGGACGTGATCGAATTGCTGTCTTACTTCAAGACGGCACAGGCCGAACAGCCAGTCCGCGCCTATCCCGGCGCCGGTCTCAATGTGCCTGTTTGGATACTGGGCTCCAGCCTGTTCGGAGCGCAGCTAGCCGCTGCCTTCGGCTTGCCGTTTGCCTTCGCCTCGCATTTCGCGCCGGACCTCCTGCTGGCGGCTCTGCGGATTTATCGCGAAGGGTTTCGTCCATCAGCCTATCTGCAATCGCCCTATGCCATGGCGGGGATCGCCGTGGTCGCCGCCGACAGCGATCAGGAGGCGCAAAGGTTGCTGACGTCCCTTCAGATCCAGTTCGTCAATCTCCGTCGCGGCCGACCATCGGCGCTGCAACCACCCATGGAAACCCTGGACGGTTTCTGGACGGAGGCCGAGCGGGCGGGCGTGGAACACGCCATGGCCTATGCGGTCGTGGGCGGCCCCGACGCCGTGGGGCGCGGGCTACAGCAATTCATCGCCCTGACGGGGGCGGATGAACTGATGATTACCGCGCAGATTTACGATCATGCGGCACGACGCCATTCTTATGAGATTGTGGCGGCGGTGAGAGAGGGGATGGGCATCACGTGAACTCAATGCAGATGCTGTTCAATCCCAACGCGCCGGCTTTCATCCGCAATCCCTACCGCTTTTATCGCGTGCTCCAGCTGAAACTGCCCTACTTCCGTTCGGGTGCCGGGGTTTATGTGCTGACCCGGGAACGCGATGTGCGGGCCATTCTGAACGACAGGCGTTTTGGCCGAGATTTCCAGGGTGTCACGACCGGTGGACCGGACGCCGAGGCCCGCAATCCCCTGCTGCGGGAGCGGGCGATCGGTGGCATGCGCCGCTGGATGCTGGTCCTGGATCCGCCGGATCACCCGCGCATCCGTGGGCTGGTGGTCAAGGCCTTCTCCGCGCGGCGCGTGCAGGATATGCACCAGTTC
>CAZQLF010000391.1:0-3607 GCA_964594035.1 uncultured Rhodospirillaceae bacterium
CCAGTGGACCACGGAAAGGCACATTCGGGTGCCGTACGCGGTTTTTTTGGTGTTAAAGAACGGCTCGAAGATGCGCCGCTGGGTTTCCTCATCCATGCCATGGCCGGTGTCGCTGACCTTGATCCGCGCATAGCGCCCCGGCCCCAGTCCCGGCCGGCCGCGGCAAAACGATTCCGCCAAGTCCACCCCCGATACGTTTATCTCAAGCTGGCCGCCCTTCAAACCCATCGCGGCGGCGGCATTCGACATTAAATTGATCAAGACCTGATGAATGAGCGCGGCATCGGCCGGAATGTCCGGCGTGTTGCGGTCAATGCGCTGGCGGATATCGATGCTGGCCGGCAGCACCGGCCGCACGATGTTCAGCACTTCCTCGATCAGCGGTTCGATCCTGATCTGCTGGCGGTTCGGCGTATCGCGCCGGCTGAAGGCCAGGATGTTCTGCACCAGCAGGCGCGCGCGCTCCGCGGCAGCGAGAACATTGCTGAGGTTCGTGCGGCTGCGGCCGCGCTCCGGCAGCTTTTCGATGGTGAGCTCGGTCAGTCCGATGATCGGCACGAGCAGGTTGTTGAGCTCATGGGCGATGCCGCCCGCCAGCGTGCCGATGGATTGCAGCTTTTGTGACTGTCTCAGCTCCGCTTCCGCGCGCCTGCGGTGCGTTACCTCGGTGAAGGAGCAGACCACGGCGTGGCACTGTTGCTCGCCGGGATGGAACATCGGCTGGGTGTTGATGGAGATCCAGCCCAGCGAACCGTCCGGGCGTTGCACGCCCATGATCACGTCGCTGCAAGGCTCGTTGGTTCTGAGCGTGACCATGGCGGGGTGGTCTTCGCCAGGGAAAGAGGAGCCATCTTCGCGGATCGCCGCCCAGCGCGGATCCATGGAGGTGCGGCCCATGATCTGATCCTGCGTCAGCCCCAGGATGCGCGCCGCACTGTTGTTGGCGGCGCGAATGACGCCATCGCGATCCTGCAGGACCACGCCATCGGCCATGGCGGCAACGAGAGAGCGGTGCCGCTCTTCGCTCTCCCGCAGTTCATGCTCGATCCGCTTCTGCTAGCTGACATCCTGAAGGGTGCCGAAATAGTCGGCTTCGGCGCCGTTCTTGTCGCGCTTGATCTCGGCGATCTCGTGCAGATAGCGCACCTCTCCATCCGGCCGGATGACGCGGTATTCCAGGTCGATCTGGCGTCCTTCGGTCTCGGCGGTGCCGCGCTGGCGGATCAGCCGCGGAAGATCGTCGGGATGAACCAGGGGATCGAGATAGTCGCCGGCGTGCAGAGGCCGTTCGACCGGCAACCCCATGATCTCGAAGAAGGTGTCGCTGAGTTCGATGTAACGCTCCTCGGTCATCGACCAGCGGTAATGGGCCAGCCGTGCCAGCCGCATCGCCTGGTCGAGAGCAGCGCGGTTTTGGCGCAGTTCTTCATCACGCTCCCGGAGGTCGGTGATGTCCTGCACCGTGCCGAACCAGGTCTCCGGCAACCTTCCGCCATTCGGCTCCGGCTGGTTGTAGTCGCGCAAATAGCGGATAGCACCATCCGGCCGCACGATGCGGAACTCCAGTTGTACGGGGCCGCCTGTCGTCTCGGCCATGCGATGGGCTTGCAGCACGCGCTTGCGGTCGTCGGGATGCAGTAGTGGATCCACGCCCGAACAGTGCGTGGCGAAGGGTGCGGGCGGCAAACCCAGGATCGACCGGTATTCCTCGTTGCACTCGATTATTTCCTGGCAGGACTTCGACCAGCGGTAATAGCCGAGCCGTGCCAGCTTCTGCGCCTGGAGGAAGGCTGCCTCCATGCCGAGGTTTTCACCGATGTTCACCGGCGATTCGTTCATAATCCTGCCTAAGCGGCGATGAGGACTGGCAAAAGCATGGCTTAAGACTGCCCTCATATTAATGATCAGACAATTAACTAGCCTAGATGGAGGGCAGCCGGGCTTGCAAGGCCAGGCACCAACGCCTTGAAAAATAGACGCAAAACAAGCGCTTATGCGGAAAGAGAAACAGCCGGATACATATCCGTAAGGGTCGACCAAGACGGGCCGGGCGCTTGGCGACCGCAAACCGGGGCACCGATCGGATGACTTAGAGTTGCAGGAGACGCCTGGAGTTGCAGGAGGCGCCCGGCGGCCGAATGCGTGGTGCCCGCTGCCGGACTCGAACCGGCACGGCCGTTACCAGCCAAGGGATTTTAAGTCCCTTGTGTCTACCAGTTCCACCAAGCGGGCTTGCCGGTGCAGCGAGACCCTAATTGATCGCTCGGCGCACCGCTAGGCAAGGCCAACGCCACTCCCCCAAACCGCGGGACTTGCCAAAATGGACGGCGGCGGGGAAGGATCGGCGTGAGGGGAATGAGGGGATGCCGGCCAGGCTTTTGATCATCGGGCTCGATGGCGCCGATCCGGGCCTGCTCGCGCGCTGGTCAGCCGATGGCAGCCTGCCGGCGATCCGGCACTGCAGGTGCGCGGACGCTCCGGTTTGCTCGCGACGCCGCCGGGATTGGGCGACGATGCGGCATGGAGCTGTTTTAGTTCGGGCGAACCCGTCGGTGCTCACGGCCGCTATCACTACATGCAGCTTGCCCAAGGCCGCGGCCGCCTTGTTTTTCTGGGCGGGCGGTTGCCGGCCAGCCCGCCCTTCTGGGCGCGAATGGCGCCGCACGGGCGTGTGGCGATCATCGACCTGCCGAAGGCCCCGCTCTGGCCCGAGACCAACGGCATCCAGCTCTGCGACTGGCTGGTCCATGGCCGCGACCATGGCCGGCCGGTCAGCCATCCCGCCGATCTAGTGGAGCGCGTCGTCGGCGAATTCGGGGCAGCGCCGTCGAGCCTGTGCGATTACTTCGTACCGAACCTCGACGACAGCGAGATCGGTGTCGCCGTAGAACGCCTGCGCCGCAGCGTCACGATGAAGTGCCAGGCCACCTGCCGCTTTCTCGCCGAGGGCGAGTGGGAGCTGATGATCTCCGTGTTCAAGGAGGCACACTGCGCCACCCACCTGCTCTGGCACCTGCTCGATCCGGACCATCCCGAGTACCGGCCGGATGCCGATGCGCACCTGAAGGAGCCGGTCAAGGCTGTCTACCAGGCGCTCGACCGGGCGGTCGGCGGGATCGTGGAAAGGGCCAGCCCCGAAACCTCGATCCTGCTGTTCACCCCACTCCGCATGGCGCGGAATGTCACCGGCAATCACCTGATAGGGCCGCTGGCAAAGGCCATCAACCGCCGCCATCGCGCAGGGCTTGGGTTTTTCCCGCGTGCGGTTTCGGGCGCAACGTCCCGCCTTGGCAAAGCCAGGTTTTCGCTGTGCCGCGCCCTGCCGCATAACGAGATCAGCGGCGCGCTGCGTCTCAATGTTATCGGCCGCGATTCCGCCGGCATGGTCGCAGCCGGCGCGCCTTACGAAGCGCTCTGCCGGCAATTGGCCGGCGAGCTTGCGGACCTTCGCGATGCCGAAGGGAGACACGGGATCGTCGCCGATGTCGTCCTCTCACATGACGTCTTTCCAGGCGCCGGCGCGGCTGGCCTGCCCGATCCCTTCATCGTCTGGAAGCCCAGCCCGGAAAACGGCCACGCCGTTTCGCCCGCCTTCCGTTCGAACATC
>CAZQLF010000392.1:0-3593 GCA_964594035.1 uncultured Rhodospirillaceae bacterium
ATCTCGAGACGCTGGGCGCCGTTTGCTGGCGCGGCGAGGATGGGCGCATCCATATTCGCACCAGTTCCCAGGGTCCATTCCCCGCACACGCGAAGCTTTGCCACATCTTCCAGCTTAACGGCCGCGACCTTCACGTCTTCACCGAGCGTGTGGGCGGCGGTTTCGGCGGCAAGCAGGAGATGTTGTGCGAGGACCTGGTTCTTCTGGCAATGCTGAAGACCGGCCGGCCGGTCATGTGGGAATGGACGCGCGAGGAGCAATTCACCAGTGCTTCGACGCGCCATCAGATGACCACACGGGTCAAGCTGGGCGCCAAGAAGGATGGCACGCTCACCGCCATTGACGTTCACGTGGTGTCGAACACCGGCGCCTATGGCAATCATGCCAGCGAAACCCTGGCTGCGTCGTTGGGTAGCCCCATGTCGGCCTATCGTTGCGAGAACAAGAAAGCGGTCGGCTATGCGGTCTATACGAACGTCGTGCCTGGCGGCGGCTTCCGTGGTTACGGCGCCTCGCAGACGACTTTCGCCATCGAATGCGCCATGGATGACCTGGCGAAGCTGCTCGGCCTCGATCCCTTCGCCATCCGCCGCAAAAACATGATTCGGCCCGATGACTGGATCGAATCCGTGTGGAAGGACCCTTCCGACTGTGGCTTTGGCAGCTATGGCCTCGATCAGTGCATGGATATCGTCGAGAAGGCGCTGGCGAAGGGCAATGGCGTGGCCAAACCCGCGGGCGACGAGTGGCTGGAGGGCAAGGGGGTAGGACTGGCGATGCTGGAATGCGGCCCGCCGACCGAACATCGCTCAGGCGCCGAGATGTCGATGCTGGCGGACGGCACTTTTCATCTCGCTGTGGGCTCGACCGAGATGGGCAACGGTTCAGTCACCTGTCATAAGCAGATCGCCGCATCCGTCCTGGGCTCGCGCGCCGACGATGTTGCCATCGTCAACGCCGATACGGACAAGACGCCCTATGACACCGGCACCTTCGCCAGCACCGGCACAGTGGTGGCGGGCCAGGCGGTGGCGCTGACGGCGGCAGCGTTGCGCGATGCGATCATCGAATATGCCCATCGCAACACCGGCGTCGACAAGAAGGATTGCCGGCTGGAGGGTGGCGCCGTCATCTGCGGCAACAAGCGCATTCCGCTCAAGGACCTGCATGCAGCCGGCACGAAGGTGGGTTTCCGCTTCGAAGCCAAGCGCAAGGCCTATCTCTCGCCCCGGACGGTTGCCTTCAATGTTCAGGGCATCCGCCTGGCGGTGCATCGCGTGACGGGCGAGATCCGCATTTTGCACAGCGTTCATGCCGCTGATATCGGCCAGCCGATCAATCCGCTGCAATGCCGAGGCCAGATCGACGGCGCAATCGGCATGGGGTTCGGCTGGGCGTTGACGGAGCATATGGTTCATCGACCCGATGGCACGATAGTCAATCCGCAACTGCGCAACTACCGCATCCCCGCGTTTGCCGACACGCCACCAAGCGAAGTCCATTTCGCCGATACCCACGACACAATCGGGCCGCTGGGCGCGAAGTCGCAGGGTGAATGCGCCATCAATCCTGTGGCTCCGGCGATTTCCAATGCGCTTGCCAATGCGACCGGTGTGCGGTTTGCCCATCTGCCTTTCACACCGGACCGTATCTTCGCCGACCTCGGCCATAAGGGATGAGCGACGCCTCAACCAGTGGAAGTGAGCCGGTCACAATCGTCACTCAGACGCGGGTGCAGCCGGACAAGGAGAGTGACTTCGCCCGCTGGCAGGACGATATCGGCAAGCGGGTGGCAGCCTTTCCCGGCTTCGTCAGCCAGACTGTTACACCACCCAATCCGCCAGCGCAGGTGGATTGGGTGGTCCAACAGCATTTTTCCAGTGCGGATGCGGCTGTGGCCTGGCTTCATTCCGACGAGCGCACCGGCATGGTGCAGAAGATCCAGGCGATGCTCGCCGGTGCTGACGATATTCACATCGTCAGGGATCCGGCCGCCGGCGTGCGGCCTGCGCCTGTCTCTGCCGTCATCTCCACCCGGATCAAGCCGGGTCAGGAGGCAGCCTATCGGGTGTGGGAGCAGAAGATCGCTGCCGCGCAATGCAAACAGGTCGGGTTCCAGGGTTACCGTTTCGAGCCGCCGATCCCCGGCGTCCAGGACGATTGGCTTGCGATTCTGCGCTTCGACAGCGAGGCGCATCTGCAGGCCTGGCTCGATTCACCGGTGCGCCAAAAGCTGCTGAAGGAATCTGAAGCCTTCACGCAAGAGGTTCATTTCCGCGTCGCGCGTACCGGCTTCGACCAGTGGTTCCCGACCGCGGGCGGCGCTGGCGGGCCGGCGGCCTGGAAGATGAATATGATTGTGCTGCTGTTGATCTATCCGATCGTGTTCTTGTTCGGTCTGTTTGTGCAAACGCCGATCCTTATCGCGAAGCTGCATTTCCCCTTCTGGCTGGCGCTTTTCACCGGCAATGTGGTGAGTGTGCTGCTCCTCGACCGGCTGGTGCCTTTGACGAGCAAGCGTCTCGGTTGGTGGCTGCAGCCGGCAGCGGCGGACTCGCGGCGCGTCAACCGGGCGGGCGCCGCGCTGATGGTCGCCCTCTATCTGCTCTGTCTGGTAATCTTCTCGCAGCTCTGAACCTGCCGAAGGTGAACCCTTCGCATGCTGCTTGGTCGCCCGCCTCTAGCCCTGGCCGCTGCTGTCCTCATCGCCACGACCGCCGCAGCGCCGGCAGCCGATGTGAAGCTGGTGGAGACGATCTGGACGGTGCAGTCAGCCGACTGCCCGATCCGCGAGATCAAATTTCATGATTTCGGACGCGCCGAGGTCTTTGCGAAAGGCCTCGGCAGCGATGGTGCGACCTGGAACCTCGACTCGCCAGTGCTGCACATCTATTTCGATAGCTGGAATGGCAACCTCGACGGCCAGATCCTCGGCGGCAATGACTTCCAGGCGACGTATCGGTGGCGATCCGACGAGACGCTGGCCCCCTCATCCATGGCCTGCCCCTTTAAGCCCCAACCGTGACCAGCAATCCCTTGCGCCCCTTATCCTCAAGCCCGCTGTGCGTGAGAGAACCGGTGGTGGCTGCTCGATAGGACGATTTGCCACGCCCGGTCGTTGCCGGGCGATCAGCCGAGTGGAGATTTAATTTAGTAATTTCAAGCAACTAACGGACCCGAAGACGGCGGAGCCTTAAGACGAAATATCGTTGCTTGGTCACTTTTCAGACCATCGGCGTTGTAGTATATCGTTCAAACTGTCGTTCGTTATAGCGTCACGGTTGCGGCTTTGTTCAACGGGCGCCGGGTTGCCGCGATTCTTGCGGAATGGGTGCCCTCAATGCCGCGAAGCGCTTGAGGCCGCAGGCGAATCCCGACGGTCATCCTGTTTGCTAGGCCAGGATCGGTCGATCTGATTTGGCTCGCGGCCTGCTGTTTTGCCTGAACCGGCGACGGCAAAATTACTCAAAGGAGAATTGCGTTCATGAAGAAGATCAAGGTTGCCATTGCCGGCGTCGGCAACTGCGCCAGCGCGCTAGTCCAGGGCGTGGAGTATTACCGCACCAACCGCAACGCCGAGCTCGAGGGCGTGA
>CAZQLF010000393.1:0-3569 GCA_964594035.1 uncultured Rhodospirillaceae bacterium
CTCGGCATCGTCAGCAACAAGCGGGGCCGCTTCCTGCGGCTGGAGGCCGATCACCTGGGATGGACAGGGCATTTCGCCAGGCTGGTGGGCGCGGCGGACGCCCATGAGGACAAGCCCTCGGTGGCGCCGGTCGAACTCGCGCTCGCGGGCAGCGGGATCGGCCGCGGGCCGGATGTCTGGTTCGTCGGCGATGCCGATATCGATCTCGAATGCGCCATCAAGGCGGGCTGCGTTCCGGTGCTGCTGCGCGCGGAAGCGCCCGGTGCGGCCGAATTCAAAATCCACAGGCCGAGCCTGCATTTTGCCCATTGCGATGCGCTGGCGGCTCGCCTTCTGGAAGCCGGGGTTTTGCCGTTGCCAAATCTGTGATAGGCAAACCAGCGCGCCCGGCTGGCGCCTCACGAAGTTTTCCAAGCGGCCCCACAATAAGGCCAATAAAGGAGGGACCCATGACCGCCACGAAATCCCAGAACGTCCAGGATGTCTTTCTCAACAACGTCCGCAAGAACAAGACGCCGGTGACGGTCTATCTGATCAGCGGGGTGAAGCTGCAAGGCATCATCACCTGGTTTGACAATTTCTCGGTGCTGGTGCGCCGGGATGCCCACTCCCAACTGGTCTATAAGCACGCCATATCCACGGTCATGCCGGCAACGCCGATCCAGCTGTTCGAGGGCGGGAAGGAAGAGGAGCAGGAGTGAACCTGCCGGTTCGATGACCGATAGCAAAGCGGCGCTGAACGCCGCCATGCGCACGCTTGTGCTGAGCCCGATGCTGCGTAACGCGGCAGGGGGCGCGCGCACGCCGCAAGCAAAACTCGATGAAGCCATCGGCCTTGCCCACGCCATCGACCTCGATGTCGTGCATGGCGAGGTGGTGAAGCTCGACCGCCCGCGCCCGGCGACCCTGCTGGGCTCGGGCGCGGTGGCGCGCTTCAAGACGCTGATCCATGACGAGGAAATCGGTCTTGCCATCGTCGATTGGGCCGTCAGCCCCGTGCAACAGCGCAACCTGGAAAAGGAATGGAGCTGCAAGGTCATCGACCGCACGGGTTTGATCCTGGAGATCTTCGGTGCCCGCGCGCGCACCGCTGAAGGCAAGCTGCAGGTCGAGCTTGCGGCACTGAGCTATCAGCGCAGCCGACTGGTGCGATCCTGGACCCACCTGGAACGCCAGCGCGGCGGCTTTGGCTTTCTCGGCGGTCCCGGCGAAAGCCAGCTGGAAATCGACCGGCGCCTGATCGAGCAGCGCATCGCCAAACTCAAGAAGGAGCTGGAGGAGGTGAAGCGCACCCGCGCGCTGCACCGCAAGGCGCGCAAGCGCGTGCCGCTGCCGGTGGTAGCGCTGGTGGGTTATACCAACGCCGGAAAATCGACGCTGTTCAACCTGCTGACACGCTCGAAGGTGGTGGCCAAGGACCTGCTGTTCGCCACCCTCGATCCGACCATCCGCACGATGAAGCTGCCCTCAGGCCGCGAGATTGCGCTCTCCGACACGGTGGGATTCATCTCCGACCTGCCAACGGATCTCATTGCAGCCTTCCGCGCCACCCTGGAAGAGGTCGTTGAAGCAAGCCTGGTCCTGCATGTGCGCGATATTGCCCATCCGGATACGGCGGCCCAGGCGGCCGATGTCGCCGAGGTGCTGGACGACCTGCATGTCGAGGCCGCCGAGCATCACGGGGTGATCGAGGTCCTGAACAAGGTCGACCTGCTGCCGACCGAGGCACGCGATGCCCTTCGTGCTCAGATACGCGATGGCGATCGCCTGCCGGTCTCGGCCCTGACGGGCGAGGGGACGGACAGGCTGCTGACCGAGATCGACCAGCGGCTGGAGAAAGGCCGCGACACAGCCGAATACCGCCTGCCGCACCGCGAAGGCGGCAAGATCGCCTGGCTCTACAGCCATGGCACAGTGGCCGAACGCCATGACGACGAGCAATACGCCTATCTGACCGTCAGCCTGCTGCCCGAGGAGCGCGCGCGCTTCGAGCGCCTGCGCGCCAAGGCGAGCGGCCATTCATCCCACGAGCATTCCTGATGGGGACGAATGTCGATATCGACCGCGTGAGCGCCATCATTGCGGAAGTCGCGGCCGAGGAGATTGTGCCGCGCTTTGCCAAGCTCGCCGTAGGCGACGTTCGCGAAAAGGCGCCGGGCGATCTCGTCACCATTGCCGATGAGGCCGCTGAGCACAGCATGTCGCCGCGGCTCATGGACGTCGTGCCGGGCTCTTGCGTGCTGGGGGAGGAGGGGGCGGCCCGCTCGCCCGGACTTCTCGATCGCCTCGCGGGCGATGCACCGGTCTGGGTCATCGACCCGATCGACGGCACCAGCAATTTCGCGGCCGGCGAGGGCGATTTCGGCGTCATGGTGGCACTCGTGCGCCACGATGCGGTGCTGGCGGGCTGGATCTATGAGCCGCGCCGCGGCGAGATGCTGACAGCCGAGCGCGGCAGCGGTGCCTGGCTGGATGACAAGCGCCTCCACGCGGCCCAACCACCCGCCGACCCGGCGCAACTTAGCGGCGTGTTGCTGGCGGGATTCTTCGGCGACCGCGCGTTGGGCAAACAGGTGCAGTCGCGCCGCGAGCGTTTGACCACGCTGAAGAGCCGGCGTTGTGCAGCGTCGGAATACCGGCGGCTGGCGGAGGGCGAGATGCATTTTGCGCTCTTCACCAAGCTGATGCCTTGGGATCATTGCCCCGGCGTCTTGATCCATGCCGAAGCCGGCGGCTACAACAGCTATATCGAGAGCGGCCGTTACAAGCCCTCGCGCATCAAGGCGAGCGGCCTTCTGCTGGCGCCCGATGCGGCCAGCTGGCAGCAGCTCTATGACATTCTGATAGCGCCGGAGCCGAAGGCGGCCCGGCACGGATAGGGGATCTCATGGCAAAAACGGCGTTCATCGGCCTCGGCGTCATGGGCTTTCCCATGGCAGGGCACCTCAAGGCCAAAGGTCACCAGGTCACCGTGTTCAACCGCACGGTGCCGCGCGCCAAGGGCTGGGTGGAGAAGCATGGCGGTAAGGCGGCGAAGACGCCGGCCGAAGCAGCGCATGATGCGGAATTCGTTTTCATCTGCGTGGGCAACGATGCCGATGTGCGCGCCGTCACCTACGGCAGCGATGGTGCGCTCGCCGGCATGAAGAAGGGTGCGACCCTGGTGGACCACACCACCGCTTCGGCCGAAGTCGCCCGCGAAATTGGCGGCAAGGCCAAGGGGCAGGGCGTCAGCTTCCTCGATGCGCCCGTCTCCGGCGGCCAGGCGGGCGCGGAGAATGGCAAGCTCACCGTCATGGTCGGTGGCGATCAGGCATCGTTCGATCGCGCCAGGCCGGTGATCGATTCCTACGCGCGGGCCTGTGTTCTTATGGGCGATCATGGTTCGGGCCAGCTCGCCAAGATGGTGAACCAGATCTGCATTGCCGGCGTGCTGCAGGGCCTGGCCGAGGGCCTGAACTTCGCGGCCAAGGCCGGGCTCGATGGCGCCAGGCTGATCGAGACGATATCGAAGGGTGCCGCACAGAGCTGGCAGATGGAAAACCGGGCAATGACCATGCTCGCCGGAA
>CAZQLF010000394.1:0-2750 GCA_964594035.1 uncultured Rhodospirillaceae bacterium
TCCTTGATGGCTTCCACGATCTTCATGTTGATGTCGTAGGAATAGCCGACCTGCCTCACGCCGCCCAGGTTGTAGTTGAACGGGATCGACGAATCGCGCACGCCAAGCGTCATCACACCGGTGTCTTTGATCTTCTTCAGCGTGCCCGTCAGTGGCTCGGCTGCCTGGGCGGTACCGCACATCGCCCCCGCGGCAAGCAGCGCGCTTGCCAGCTTAACTAGTTTCATTTGGTTCCTTCGAAATGCCGGGGGAACTGATGTTTCCAGTTCCCGTGACTGTCTTGATGCTTCGATGCGTCCGTATGGCTTACCCGGCCAGGTTCACAGGCCCTGACCCAGGTCCATCACCATACGGGTGGACATGTACAGGCGGCGCGGCACCGTGTCGATGCGGACATACTCCGCGGCGTTGGTGTGGTAGTTGGCGCCGGGCAGGCCCATGCCTTCGAGCACGGGCTTTCCCGAGAGCGCGGCATAGGCGGCATCTGTGCCGCCGCCGCCGCGGGCTTCGCTAACCAGGATGGTGCCGCCGGCTTCGCTGGAAATGGCCGCAGCCTTTTCGGCCAGGTGCTTCCCGTCGATGGTCGCATTGAACGGCGGGCGTCCTCGCGTCAGGTTGATCTGAATCTGCGCCTCCGGCAGGCGCTTGCGCGCGGCCCGTTCATCCAGCATCTGCTTGATGGCGTCAATGTCTTCCAGGTGGCCGTAGCGGACATCCGCGTTGACCGTCGCCGCGGCGGGAATTACGTTGGAAGCGGTGCCAGCCTTCGCCATCGTCCAGTTGAAGCGGATCTCGTTCGCCTTATTGTCGATATCCTGCGTGCGCAGGGTCAGGTCGGCGGCTTCAGTCAGCGCATTCACGCCCATCTCCGGCGCCGCACCCGCGTGCGCCGCACGCCCGCCGATCTGCGCTTCGACGTAAGCGATGCCGGAGGTGGCAAGCCCAAATGCCTCCTTCTCGCCAGTAGGCTCGTACGACAAGACATAGTCACTGTTGGCGGCAAGAGATTGGATGAGGTTCCGGGAACCTACCGAGCCCTTCTCTTCGTCGGTGTTGAACATGACGGTAATGGTGCCGAAGCTCTTGAAGTTGCTGCTCTTGAGGATGCCCAATGTGTGCAGGATCAGCGCGATGCCGCCCTTGCAATCGGCAATGCCGGCGCCGTAGGCGCGGTCGCCCTCGATCCGGAAAGGCGCGGTTGCCAACGCGCCGCGCACGTACACGGTGTCCATGTGTGCGATCAGCAAGATGTTCTTCCCGCCCGTGCCTTTGATGGTGCCGACAACATTCTCGCCGACGACGCCGGCCTCCGCCGGGTGCCGAGTGACCGTTGCACCCAGGCTCTCGAGCCGGTTGGCCAGGTACTGGCTCATCTGCGGCATGCCGACAGCATCGCCCGTTCCGGTCTCGATATTGACCAGTTCTTCCAGCGTCTTGAGGACGCCGCCCTGGTCGCTGGCCGCAGCCGAGTAGATGGGTTCGTAGTTCGGCGCAACCGCGGCCATCCCGTCGGAACAGCCCGATGTCAGGAAAGGCATGGCGAGCGCAATCGCTGCGCAAAGCAGGGTTCGTTTCATTTCAATCTCCCTTGGAGGATGGATGCCGTCGACTCTCTGGCCGCTTGGCTGTTTTTCTTGGGATTTACGGGTCGCGCTGGACCCTGGAGCGTCGCTGATTGCGCGGCGGAACCACGCGCAGCACTTCGTCCTGACAGAAGGTATGCGCCCTGAGGCAGGCCCAAACTGCGGCGCTCCTGACTGCCCGCCTTCGCCAGAGGCATCGCATATCTATATCCGCCCAGCGAAAACAGGCCGTATGATATGCAAACGGCTCCATATGCGGTACGCACGAGTTTTGATGGTTATAAGAGGTGGTTATTGGCCGGGTGCGCCAGCTTCCGCGCCATTTGCCTGAGTCCTTCCGTACGCGGACAGCGACTTGCCTGCCTGTCGACTCGCGCCGTAAACTTCAGCCTTCCTCCGATCCGCCATCGACATGAAGCTTCACCACCTCCACGCCCTTATCGCCATCTCGCGGCACGGCAGCATCAACGCCGCCGCGCGGGCGCTTTGCCTCAGCCAGCCGGCCATCACGAAAACCATGCGTGAACTGGAAAGCGAGGTCGGCGTGCCGCTCCTGAACCGGAATTCATGGGGAGTCACCGTCACGCCGGAAGGTTGCCGGCTATTGGAGCGGGCGAGGGTGATTGCGTCCGAATTTGAAAGGGCGGAACTCGAGATGGCCGAGATCCGCGGGGGCCGGGCCACCTCGGTGCGCATCGGCATCTCGCCCCTGGCAGGCATGACGGTGCTGCCGGAAGCCTTCTTCAAGTTCCGGCTTGCCATGCCGGACGTGGCCATCGAGATTCTCCAGAACGATGCCATGATGCTGCTGGACGGACTTCGGACCGGCCATCTCGACTTTGCCTTGGCAGGCTTCTCCGAAGCACCCGCCGATCCCTTCATCGTCAGCACCGCCCTGGCCACCTTCCCCGGAGTCTTCGCCATCCGGCGCGCGAGCCCCCTCTCCGGCTGCACGAGCTTCGCGCAATTGCACGACGCCGAATGGCTGCACGCCGACGCCACCGATGCCTACCCGAGCTATCTGGCAGCGCTGTTCGAGCGGCATGGTTTGGCGCCACCAATGCGAATCACTCGCTGCACCTCCAGGGATCTGATCGAAGCGTTAATGGGCCGTGTGGATGCCGTCATGCCCTTGTCGGTCATTACGGTGGAGAAAGGCAGCACCAC
>CAZQLF010000394.1:2760-3567 GCA_964594035.1 uncultured Rhodospirillaceae bacterium
CGCGCACGAAATCAGCAACAGTCCGGCCCCAGCGAAAGGCAGCCTCATCGCAGACGTGCAAGCACTGGCATTGCCTGAGAACCCGCCCAGTCTCAACCTGTGCCTGATGACGAGAGAGGGCAGTATCCAAACCAATACTGCCGCATACTTCATCCGGTGTATTCATGAAGCGATGGGTGAATAGACGTCTGCCGGCCGAGCCAGGCATGCGCCCGCGCGGAACCAACGCTTCACTCGGTTCAACAGCACATCGAAGAACAGCGCGACCAGGTTGAGGCGCACGGCTGGCCCGCACATTAGCGATCGGCAGGTCGACCTGCGCCATGCGCGCAATGCACGCGCGCTGGCGCACATGATCGACTTGGCACCACTCGGCATGCCTTTATTCCAAGCGTCGCACCGCCGGCAAACGTACGCGCCCGTCACGTAACGCAGCGCCTGGCTCATAGGCGCGCAACACCAGCCTGAAGTCGCCATCAGGGGCGGGTAGCCAGTTCGTCAGCTGTGCGGACTGCGAAGGCGGATCGCGCTGAATCCAGATATCCACTTCGCCTGCGTCGCCAATCGTGAGCCCATGCGTGCGATCGCCGATCGTGTGGCGGCGGATTGGATTGTTGACGAGATAAAGCTTTCCGTCCGGCTCGACCTGGTACAGGGTCACCGACCAGAAGGCGTTCACGGGCAGATCTTGCGGGCGAAGGGTCAAACGATATCGATGCCTTCCCGTCAGAGGCGCTACCAGGTGGTCTGCTGCCGCCCTCGGGTAGATTGCCTCGACGGGTCACGAACCCCCAAATGCACCGAATG
>CAZQLF010000395.1:0-872 GCA_964594035.1 uncultured Rhodospirillaceae bacterium
GTCGGCCGCCCGGCCCGATCGGTCGTCGGAACGGGGGCCAGGGCGCCCGCCCACGGGGCTCCGTGGACAGCCGCAGCCTGCCGGCAAAGGATGGGCCGCCCAATCAGGAGGGTTCATGTCTGAAGCTACGCCATCGCCCGTCCGCATAGAGCGCCAGGGTGCCGTCTGGGAGATCACGCTCGACCGGCCGAAGGCCAACGCCATCGATGCCGCCACCAGCCGCGCCCTGGGCCAGGCCTTCATGGCGTATCGCGATGATCCTGCCGCGCGCGTTGCCATCCTGACCGGCGGCGGCGAGAGGTTCTTTTCCGCCGGCTGGGATCTGAAGGATGCTGCGACAAGCGGTGCGGAGGGCGATTACGGCCCAGGCGGCTTTGCCGGGCTGACGGAACTGTTCGATCTCGAGAAACCGGTCATCGCCGCGATCAACGGGCTTGCGGTCGGCGGTGGATTCGAGCTGGCGCTGGCCTGCGACATGATCGTGGCCGCCGAGGGCGTGGAAATGTTCCTGCCGGAAGCAACCATCGGGGTCGTTCCAGATGCAGGCGGTGTCCTTCGCCTGCCGCGGCCCCTGCCCCATGCGATCGCCATGGAAATTATGCCAACCGGAAAGCGGCTGCCCACCCCTGAAGCGCTGCCCTTCCGACTGGGTGTAGAACCACGACGCGGTACGCTGGTCCTCGACACCGTCGACCACCGACCCAAGTTCCTCGAGTCGCACGGGCGAGCCATTGCGATAGGTCACCACCATCGACTTGAACTGGTCGGCATCGGTCAACTGTCCGCTCGCCTGCAGCGTGTACGCGGTTTGCGGACCGACGATTGTGCCGGACGGTGTGTTGACGTTCCAGTTTTTTAGGGCTTTCCCGACC
>CAZQLF010000395.1:882-2600 GCA_964594035.1 uncultured Rhodospirillaceae bacterium
GGCCGCGGGGTGTCGTGGCCCGGCCCCGGGGCCGGCCCCATGCGATCGCGTTGGAAATGAGGCTGACGGGAAAGCGGCTGCCCACCACTGAAGCGCTGCGCTTCGGCCTGGTGAACAGCGTCGTACCGCGCAACCAACTCATGGAAGAGGCGCGCGCTCTGGCCCGGCGCATTGCCGCGTCAGCCCCGCTGTCGGTCATGGCGATCAAGGCGATCACCGCCAGAACCCAGGGGCTCTCGGTCCAGGAAGGCTATCGCGTGATGCGCAGCGGCATTCCCTCCTACGAGCGCATGAAACACTCGAGCGATTATTTCGAGGGCGCGAAAGCCTTCGCTGAGAAGCGCGCGCCGGTCTGGAGCGGGCGCTGATGCCGCGCCTTTCCGAAATCGCGCAAGCGCTGCGCGCGGAATTCACCGGCGACGGCAACGCCATCGTGACGGGCATCAATCACCCCGCGCTCGCCGGCCCCGATGATATGGCCCTGGCCATGGAAGATGAGGCCCTACAGGCCCTCGGCGAAAGCCGGGCCCGCACCGCCATCCTGCGTTCGGGCAAGACAGGCCGCGCCGATCTTGCCGGGACAATCGTTTCCGCCTATCCGCGCTATGCGCTGGCTGGGCTGACCCGTTTGTTTGCGCGGCCACCGGCGATAGCGTCCGGCATTCATCCGAGCGCCGTCATCGATGCAACAGCAAAGGTCGAGATGCCGGCTGCCATCGGACCTTTCGTGCAGATCGGCGCCGGCAGCAGCATCGCAGCGAATGCGACGATCCTGGGCCAGGTGACCATCGGTGCGGGTGCCAAAATCGGCAAGGACGCGCTGATCTATCCCGGCGTGCGTATCGGCGATCGGGTGGAGATTGGCGAGCGTGTCATCCTGCATCCCAACGCCAGCATCGGCGCGGACGGGTTCAGCTTTGCCATTCCCGAGCCGGGAAAACCGCCGCCGCCAAACCAGCACCCCATCCAGCGCATCGCCTCGCTCGGCACGGTGGTGATTGGGCACGATGTGGAAGTGGGTGCCAATAGCTGCATCGACCGGGGCACAATCGAAGCGACGACCATCGGCAACGGCACCAAGATCGATAACCTGGTGATGATCGCCCACAACAACCAGATCGGCCAGCACTGCATGATCGCCGGCCGGGTCGGGATCTCCGGCAGCTGCCGCATCGGCAATGGCGTGATCATGGCCGGCGGTGCCGGTATCGCCGACCACATGCGCATCGGCGACGGGGCGGTCATTCTGGCCGCCGCCGCGGTCGGGGGAAGCCGGGTCGCACCCGGGGAGGTCGTCATCGGCATGCCGGCCATCTCCCGCGAGCGCTTCCTCGAACAGCTGAAGCATCTCTACCGTCTGAAACGCCTCTACGCCGATGTGGCGGCCCTGAAGGCGCAGATGAAGATGGTCGACAGCGGTGATTGATTTTCTCGAAAAATTGCACTGACCCATCAAATCTTGGTGCTTGCCTCTGGCGTGGTTTGAGCCTTCACGCCTATTCTGGCCCCCGTTGCGTTTTGTCACGGGTGACGGGCGTTGCGTGGGCACGGAGAGGTTCCGGGTCTGACGAAACGCTTTTCCCGGCGCTGGGTCCTCCGCGCCGGGTCAAGCGTACTGGCGGCTGGCCCGATTCCCCCTATTCGCCGCAGGGCCCAGGATTTCCGTTGTGTCCGTCAACGCAACAGGCAAACCGGTAGAGTCCCTTTTATTTCCGGGG
>CAZQLF010000395.1:2610-3565 GCA_964594035.1 uncultured Rhodospirillaceae bacterium
TGGGTGGGAAGGTGGGGGTTCCGGGCTTGTGAAAACGCTTTTCCCGGCGGTGGGTCCTCGTCGCCGGGGTAAGCGCGTTTGCGGCTGCCCTGATTCCGGCAAATCGCAGCCTGGCCAGGGACGTTCGCTATTTCCGCATCGGTACCGGCGAGAGCGGCGGGTCGTTGTTTATCCTGGGCGGCGTTATCGCCAGCGCCGTCAGCAATCCGCCGGGAAGCCGCAGTTGTGACGATGGCGGGAGCTGCGGCGTGCCGGGACTGATCGCGCTTGCCCAGACCACGGCCGGCTCCGTCGAGAACGTCACTGAAATCGGCGCCGGCCAGCTTGATTCAGGTCTCTGCCAGGCAGACGTGGCCTATTGGGCCTATGCGGGCAAGGACATCTTCGACCATGGCGGGCCGGTCAACAGCCTGCGAGCATTGGCCAACCTCTACGAGGAAAGCGTCCACGTTGTCGTTCATCGCAACAGCAAGTTCAAAACCGTCAACGACCTGAAGAACGCCCGGGTCAATCTGGGCGCAAAGAATTCGGGCAATCTGTTGACGGCGCGGCTCGTCCTGAAAGCCTTCGGTCTCAGCGAAAAGAAGCTGCGTCCCGACTACAGCGATCTTGCCGCGGCCATTGGCAAATTCGCCAACGGCGGCCTCGATGCGCTCATCGTGCTGGGCGAAGTGCCGATGCCAGCCATCGTCGAGCTCGCTGGCAAGACCCCCATCACCCTGCTCCCCGTCAGCGGCGACAAGGTCGCCCAGCTGCGCATCGACAACGATGTTCTCAGCGTGTACATCATTGCGGCCGATGCCTATGCCGGGGGCGCCGTCACCTCTACCGTGGGCATAGGAATTCGCTGGCTGGTCGCTTCGGAGCTGAACGAACACCTCGGCTATGACCTAACTAAGTCCTTGTCGAACAACGCAAATCAGACGCTCCCGGACGAGACCGCCCGCCTTGGAGC
>CAZQLF010000396.1:0-3562 GCA_964594035.1 uncultured Rhodospirillaceae bacterium
ACGGCGCGCACGAATTGCTCGAACTGGCTAGTGACGCAGGCATCGATTGTCCAGTGGCCGGAATTGTGCGGGCGCGGTGCAAGCTCATTCACCAGCACCTCGCCGGTTTTTGAGACGAACATTTCCACCGCGAGAAGGCCCACCACATCCAGCGCTTCGGCGACATCGCGGGCGATCGCCTCGGCACGCATCAGGATCGGCTGCGGCAGGCGTGCGGGCGCGATTGTGGTATCCAGGATGTGATTGCGGTGCTGATTTTCGACCGGCGTATAGGCCACCATCTTGCCGTCGATACCGCGGGCGACGATCACCGAGATCTCGTGGCTGAAATCGACGAACCCTTCGAGGATGCCGATGGCCGCGCCCATGCGTGACCAGGCCGCCGCGATATCCGCTTCCTTGCCGATCATCACCTGGCCTTTGCCGTCATAGCCGAACTGGGCCGTCTTCAAAACGGCGGGCAACCCGATCTCCCGCGCGGCGCGCCGCATGGCCTCGGCGCTGCGCACCTCGGCATAGCGGGTGACGGGGACTTTGTTGGTGAAGAGGAAGTCCTTCTCGCGCAGGCGATGCTGGGCGATGTGCAGGACATCAGGTGCCGGGCGGGTCGGCCGGTGGGCTGCGAGCAGCTCGCCCGTCGATGACGGAATGTTCTCGAACTCGAAGGTGATGACGTCGACAGCATCGGCGAAGCGCCGGAGTGCTGTCTGGTCGTCATAGGAAGCGACCGTTTTCGCCGCCGACACCTGAAAGGCCGGCGAATCCGCTTCCGGGCAATAGGAGTGCACGCGATAGCCGAGCCGGGCCGCGGCCATGGCGGTCATGCGACCGAGCTGGCCCGCGCCCAGGATGCCGATGGTGCCGCCGGGCGGAATGACCTGGCCGCGATCGGCGCTCATGCCCTGTTCTTAGCCGTTGGGCGCTTCCTGGCGGCCGTTTTTTTGTTGGGCGATCTTGCGACGGAGGCTGTCCGGCCGCGCCGCCATCTCGCCAGCGCACGAGCAATTTTTCGGTCATCGAGCGCCAGGATGGCGGCGGCCAGCAAGGCTGCGTTGACGGCGCCGGCTTCACCGATGGCGAGCGTTCCGACAGGAATACCCGCGGGCATCTGGGCAATGGAGAGCAGGCTATCGAGCCCCTTCAACGCCCGGCTTTCGATGGGAACGCCCAAGACTGGAAGATTGGTCATGGAGGCGGTCATGCCGGGCAAGTGGGCAGCGCCCCCGGCGCCGGCAATGATGACCTTGAGCCCACGGCGCTGGGCGCTTCGGGCGTAGCTATAGAGCCGGGCCGGAGTCCTGTGGGCCGAGACGATGCGTGTCTCATGGGGCACGCCAAGCGCCTCGAAGATTTCAGCGGCGCGCTCCATAGTCGGCCAGTCCGACTGGCTGCCCATGATGATGCCGACTGCAGGTTTCATCCAGCCCCCGAAAAAGGAGCGGCATGATAGGTAGGGGTAGGGTCGGCGCAAGTGAACGAGCCCGGCCCCAGGGGAGCCGGCATGGCGCAAGTCTGGCCGGATTTGCGCGCGGCGCGGTCCGCCGGTAATAAAGAACCAGCCCAATTGCGGGTTTCTTGCAGGTGCCGGGGTGAGCCTCAAGCGGATCGCTATCGTGCTGGTGGTGCTGCTGGTCTTTCTGGTGGCCGCCGCAGGTGCGACCGTCGCCTGGTTTATGACCGCCAACCTGAAGCCGCTGGCGGAGAATTATGCCAGCGGGCTGCTCGGCCAACCTGTGACCATGGATTCCCTGAAGCTCAGTTGGGCCAACCCGTTGGGCCTCGAGGCGCGCGGTTTGAAGCTCGCCAATGCAAGCTGGGCGAGCGCGCCCAACTTCGTCAGCATCGACAGCATTTCGGCTCAGATCGATCCGTGGTCGATCCTCGACGGGACCTATAGGTTCCAGAAGCTCGTGCTGGTAAAGCCCGTGGTGGTGCTGGAGCGGGGCGAAGGCGAGAACCGCAATTGGCGCAGCGGCCCCAAAAGGCCTGCAGTGCCGGGCGACATCGTGCTGGTTCCGCGGTATCGGGCCCAGTTCCCCTACCTGTTCGACGTCGCGGTGAAGGACGGCCAGGTCATCTACAAGAGCAGGAGCTACAACATGCAGCTGGACCTGCATGATGTGACTCTCCACGCGCCCGACAGCAATTCCCGGGTCGGCGTGGCAGGCAGTGCCGTTTACAACGGCGTGCCGGTGGAAGCTGTCGCCGACACCGATTCCTTCACCGCGATGCGCGATACCTCGAAGCCGTTCGGCATCAATCTGATCCTGCGGGGTGCTGGGACCGAGATCGATTTCAAGGGCAGCATGCTTGATCCCCTCGGGTTCGACGGCGTCGAGGGACCGATCACGCTCGATGCCTCGAAGCTCGGCGCGTTGATGAAAATCTTTACCGCCGATATCGGCATCGATCCGCCCTTTACCATTGCCGGTGCCTTCAAGCATGGCGGCGATCATTGGGAGATCAAGGGATCGAAAGGCAAGATCGCAACCAGCCCCTTCACCGGCGATCTGCTGTTCGACGAAGGCCCGAAGGGAAAGCCGGACAACATGACGGCCAAGCTGCAGTTCGACAACCTCGCGCTGCCGCCGATCATGGGAAGTGCTCTGAGCGCGAGCAAGCCGCCAGCCGATTATTCCCAGGTGCCGCTAGCGCTCGACCAGAACCGCGGGACGAACATCGATCTCACCCTCGACGCGAAACAACTCGTGCTCGGCAAGACGGGCCGCATCGGCGATTTCGGCCTGACGGCAAAGCTGCTGTCGGGCCAGGTGACCATGAGCCGCCTGACCCTCGCCTTTGCCGGTGGCCGGATCGACGGTTCAGCCTCCGCCACCTCGGTGCCGGGTGGAACTCATGTGACGGAGCGGGGCGTCGTTGTCGGCGCCGATGCTTCCCAGCTCGCGCTTTATGTGGCCGCACTGGCGGGCAAGCTGACCGGCCGCCTTGATGGCGGCTTCGACATCGACATGACCGGCGACACGCTGGGTCATGCGCTGAAGGCAAGCCGCGGCCACGCCGTGGTGGGCATGGTGAATGGCAGCGTCGCCCGTGACCTGATGGAAAAGCTTTCGACCGATGTGCTGAACCTGTTCCGCAGCGGGCAGGGGGCTGTACCGGTTGCCTGCCTGCTTGGCGTCGCGGTATGCTACTGGAAAGCAGGCGCGCGTCGAGGAGGAGCCATGCAGTCCGCACCGCCCGAGATTGGCCCGATCGATCTGCGGCAGTGGGAAGAGCTCGTCGCACAGGCGATTGCCGATGGCGCGCCCTGCATCGCGGCCAGCTACGTCCCCGGCGAGCCGCCGGACATGTCATTCAAGGGTAGCGTCATCGTGCTGGACCGGGACCACCCCATCACGCGCGACCTTCCGGCTCACTGGATGCATCCTTCGGAGCAACTCACTCATGGGCAGCACGGTCCGGCGGAGGGGTTGACCGTGCTCACCTACGCCATTTCGGAAGTTTCGCGGCAAGGGGAGCCCATGGATTGGATACGCGACTATGGAAAGGGCCGCGTATACACAACCTTGCTCTGTCACAACTGGAAGAACGAGCCGAATCC
>CAZQLF010000397.1:0-3559 GCA_964594035.1 uncultured Rhodospirillaceae bacterium
GCAGCAGGCGAGATAAGGATCCCACATGCGGCAGAAGGGGGCGTCGTAGAGCGTCTCCGGTTTCTCGCGGTTGGCTTTGAAGCGCCGGCGACATTCGCGGGGCGTGGAAGCGGAGTGCAGGCGCAGGATCTCCATGTCGGTGACCCAGAGCCCGACATCCTCGATGGCGCTCATCACCTCGGAAAGGGCGGGCGTGTAGCCGCCGGGAAAGATGTACTTGCGCAGCCACGGATTGGTCGAGCCTGGCGGCTCCATGCGGCCGATGGCATGCAGCAGCATGACTCCGTTATCGGTGAGCAGCTCCTTCACCTTGCGGAAGAACTCGCGGTAGTGGCTGGCGCCGACATGCTCGAACATGCCGACCGAGACGATACGGTCGAAGGGGCCTGTCTGCTGGCGGTAGTCGCGCAGGTGGAAGTGCACCCGGTCGCTCAAGCCCGCGGCGGCGGCACGCTCCTCGGACATCTTGTGCTGCTCGGTCGAAAGGGTCACACCGGTTGCGTCCACCCCGCCGATCTTCGCTAGATAGAGGGCGAGTCCGCCCCAGCCGCTGCCGATATCGAGCAGCTTCTGGCCCGGTTCGAGGCGGAGCTTGGCCGCCAGATGCAGCTTTTTGTTGGCCTGGGCCGTCTCCAGATTGTCGTTGTCGGAGGCGAAATAAGCGCAGCTGTATTGCCTATCCTTGTCCAGAAACAGATCGTAAAGCGCGCCGGAGAGATCGTAGTGATGGGCGACATTGCGCCGGGCGCGATGGATCGGGTTGTAGGTGTAGAAGAAGCGGGCTAAGGCGCCCAGCTTCTCGCGCCAGCGCTGGCTCGGATGCTTTTCCAGGAAGGCGGCGTTCTGGGCGAGCAGATCCAGCACCTCATAGATGGTGCCGTCCTCGCAGGTGATTTGCTCATCCATCCAGCCTTCGCCGAAGGCAAGCTTGGGGTTGAGGAACATGCGCCAATGCAGGCTGCGGTCATGAAAGCGCAGCGTGCAGGCGGGGCCAGGCGCCGCGCCCCGAAAGACATGCGTTTTGCCGCTGGCGTCGATCAGCGTCAGCCGGCCGATCTTGATTGAGTCCCGCAAAACCCGGGCTAGCAGCATCCCGTCCGACCCCTCGAAACAACTGTGGATAAGACTCTAGTCCAACTTCAAGCCCTGTCCATATTGGTTGATGCCCGGAGCAGGATAAGAAGGGTTAGCCTGGGCTGACGGTGAACCTTGCGCTGTGTTCATATTGGAGCGGCTGGATTCACGCCCGGCCGGGTCGTTGGTGCTCGGCCTCGGGCCCCGCCATGACGATGGAAGAAAAGCAAACGGCCGCCAATCGAGGTTGGCGGCCGTGCCAGACGCGAATGGATCGCGGCGCTATTTCTTCTTTTTCTTCTTCTCTTCGGATTTCTCTTCCGGCTTGGCTTCCTCGGCCGCTGCTTCGGCGGGCTTTTCGTCCGCCACGGCAGCGTCGGCTTCGGCCAGCATGGTGTCGAGGTCGGCGGGTGCTTCCTCCGTCCGGCCGACATAGCCGCCGGCCTTTTCCTGGGCTTCGGCTTCCTCGGTGGATTTCGCGACATTGGCGGTGATCTCGACGATCACCTCCGGATGCAAGGCGACCCGCAGCGCATGCAGGCCCAATACCTTGATCGGCCGGTCGAGGATGACCTGGCGGCGATCGATGGTGAAGCCGGCAGCCGTGACCGCATCGGCCACGTCGCGGCCATTGACCGAGCCGAACAGCTGGCCGGTCTCGCCGGCCTGGCGGATCAGCACGACCTTCAGGCCATCGACCTTGCCGCGGATCTTCTCGGCTTCGCTGCGCTTCTCGAGGTTGTCGGCCTCGATCTGGGCGCGCTGGGCCTCGAACTTCGCCTTGTTGGCTTCGGTGGCGCGCAGCGCCTTCCTCTGCGGCAGCAGGAAGTTGCGGGCGTAGCCCGGCTTTACCTTCACCACATCGCCGATCTGGCCGAGGTTCTGCACGCGCTCGAGCAGGATGACGTCCATCGGTCGCCTCCTACTTCAAGAGATAGGGCAGGAGGGCGAGGAAGCGCGCGCGCTTGATCGCCTGGGCCAGCAGCCGCTGCTTCTTGGCGGAAACGGCAGTGATGCGGCTGGGTACGATCTTGCCGCGCTCGGACAGGAAGCGCTGGAGCAGCTTCACGTCCTTGTAGTCGATCTTGGGCGACTGATCGCTGGAGAAGGGGCAGGTCTTGCGCCGGCGGAAGAAAGGCCGCCGCGCGCCACCGGCACCACCGCCATGGCCGCCACGATCGCCGCGGTCACCCCCGCGCTCTCCGCCGCGATCACCGCCACGCTGATCGCCACGGGGGCCGTCAGAATGGGTCATGCTCATGCCGGCTCTCCTTCAGGCGCGGAAAATCCTTCGCTGCGCTCGCGGCGCGGACGATCATCGCGGCGGTCGTCGCGCCGGTCATCGCGGTCGCGTCCGCCGCGCGGACGATCGTCGCGCGAGCGGCTCTGCAGCATCGCCGAGGGACCTTCCTCAAGGGCATCGACGCGCACGGTCAGAAGACGGATCACGTCTTCGCTGATGCGCATGTTGCGCTCCATCTCCACTACCGCGGCCGCGGGAGCATCGATGTTCAACAGCATGTAGTGGCCCTTGCGGTTCTTCTTGATGCGGTAGGTGAGGCTGCGCAGGCCCCAGTACTCGCGCTTCGTCACCTTGCCGCCCTGTTCGGCGATGATGTTGGCGAAGGCGTCGGTCAGGGCCTCGACCTGGGCGGCCGTGGCGTCCTGGCGTGCAATAAAGATGTTCTCGTAAAGCGACATTCAGTCTGGCTCCCTATGGCTGTTTGGCGGTCCGGCGCTGGTGGGACTATCCCGACATCAGCCGCCCGGACCTAGCCGGCACCCGAAGGCCCGGCAGGGAAATCGCCGGGCTCACCCCAGCGAAGCGGCGCACTATACACAGAAAGGACCTTGGCGCAACCTGGGGCGCAACCGCCGGCTCACGGCAAAAACCCTCGTTCAGACGGAGGGTTAAAATTTCGCATTTTCAGACACTTACTTTAGATTGTGACCATGACGGCCGAGGCGTCAGCAATCCAGCGCCTGCTCATTATTGTGACGCCAAACTTCAATCTGGCGGCAACGATGGGTTTTCTGGATCCGTTCCGGGCGTCGAATTACCTCGATGCAAGCATCCTGTATCGCTGGGACATCGCCTCGGCGACCGGCGGCGAGATAACCGCGAGCAACGGCATCAGCATCCGCACCAGGGCGCTGCGCGAACTCAAGAGTGAGGCGCCCAACATCGTGATCGTCTCATCGAGCTGGGCGCCGGAGACGTACAACAGCGTGCCGCTTCACGGCGCCCTGCAGCGCTGGGCGCGCGCCGGCTCGACGCTCGGCGCCCTGGACACGGGCGCATTCATTCTTGCCGAGGCGGGCCTGCTGCGCGCAAAGCGCGCGACCACGCATTATGAGCACATCGATTCATTGAAGGAACTCTATGTCGAGACGGAAGTGACAGAAGACCTGTTCGTCTTCGACGACAGGATCATCACCTGCTGCGGCGGCAGCGCCGCCACCGACTGCGCGCTGCACATCATCA
>CAZQLF010000398.1:0-3548 GCA_964594035.1 uncultured Rhodospirillaceae bacterium
CTTAATTGGCAATTCATGGGTACGAAGAAATTCGATGCGGCAGATTTCGGCGGCTTCCTGGCGCTGCTGCCGCGAGAGAAGGACGGAATCGCGCTGCGCCATGCCGTCGAAGTGAGGCATCCGAGCTTCGCCTGCAAGGAATTTTACGATCTCGCCCGCAAGCACGACGTGGCCATCGTCTATGCCAAGGACGAGGATTTCCCCGAGATTGACGAACCGACATCCAGCTTCACCTATGCGCGGCTGATGGCAACCGAGGAGAAGCTGAAGACCGGGGTGAGTGAGGCGACGCTGAACGGTTTTGCCAAGCAGGCGAAGGCCTGGGCCAAGCGTGGCGATGTGTTCGCCTATTCCATCTCCGGCCCGAAGGTGCACAACCCCGCCGCGGCACAAGCGCTTATCAAGAAACTGGGCTGAAACAGCCGCGAACTCGTCTGCAAGGTGGCCGTGGCAAATTCAAGGGCACGGTTGCTCCGCTAACGCGATCCCGTCAGAGTCGCCCGCCACAAAGGACAAATCCAAGCGAGAACCTCATGGCCCTTCGGCTCTATTACCATCCGCTGTCATCCTTCTGTCAGAAGGTGCTGATTGCGCTCTACGAGACCGGCGCGGACTTCACCCCGCAGATTGTCGATCTGCGCGACGAAAAAGAACGCGCTGCATTCTTGAAGCTCTGGCCCATCGGCAAGTTTCCGGTGCTGAAGGACGAGGCCCGCGACCACCTGTTGCCGGAATCGAGCATCATCATCGAATACCTCGCCCAGCATTATCCGGGTAAGTCGACACTGGTGCCGGCGGATACAGATGCGGCGCGGCAGACGCGCTTCTACGACCGCTTCTTCGATCTGTACCTTGACGTTCCGATGCAGAAGATGATCGGCGACAGGATGCGCCCGGCCGACAAGAAGGATCCGTTCGGTGTTGATCAGGCGAGAGAGCAGATCAGGACGGCTTACCGGGTGCTGGACGGGGCGCTCGGTTCGAAGACCTGGGTGATGGGCAAGAACTTCACCATGGCCGACTGTGCCGCGGCACCGGCGCTGTTCTACGCCAACATGGTCGTGCCCGAGCTGAACCAGCACAAGAATGTGGCGGCGTATTTCGAGCGGCTCGCCAAGCGGCCCTCCTATGCCCGCGTGCAGAAGGAAGCGGAGCCGTATCTGAACCTGGTGCCTCGATAACATCCCTCTCCGCACGAAGTGGGGAGAGGGTGGGGTCCAACGCGAAGCGTTGGGAGGGTGAGGTGTCGGGCCGCTGACGCCCACCTCACCCGCTCGCTAACGCTCGCCACCCTCTCCGCCCTAAAGGGCAGGAGAGGGTTTGTTTTCTCCCGCCTACGCTCGATCTTCCTCCGGCGTCAGCGTGCGCAGCGCGAGAGCGTGGATGTTGCCTTTCATCTCCTCCGCCAGCAGGTCATAGACCAGCCGCTGGCGTGCCACGCGATTCAGGCCAGCAAATGCCGTGGAGACGATCTCCACACGAAAGTGGCTCTCGCCACCCGCCGGCGCATGAGCATGGCCCGCATGAAGATGGGATTCGTCGACGACGCTGAGCCTTCGAGGGCTTAGCCCCTCTCCCAGCTTTTTTTCGATGGCAGCCTTGATGCGCATGGTGCTCTCCTCACTGCAGCGAAAATGCTAGCTTCGCTGCGATCATGCAACAAACGAACGCGCTTCCCACGGCTGCCCATACGCACCGGGCGGCCTATCTGCTGCTGGCTGGCGTGGTTGTGCTGTGGGGCTCCAACTGGCCGGTGATGAAGATTGGGCTGGCGACGATTCCGCCCTTCTGGTTCGCCGGGCTTCGCGTCTTCCTGGGTGCTGCAACACTGGTGATCGTCCTCACCATCACCCGCAACCTGGCGCTGCCGGGCCGCCGCGACATCGTTCAGCTCATCTCCGGGGGCATCTTTCAGGTGGCGATCTATATGGGCCTCGTCAACATGGCGCTGGTCACGGTTGAGCCCGGACGAGCTGCCGTGCTGGCCTACACAACGCCGCTCTGGACCGTGCCGGGCGCGCTCATCCTTTTGGGCGAACGCCTCAACCCGCTGAAAGCCACCGGCCTGCTGCTGGGTGTCGGCGGTCTCGTGCTGCTGTTCAATCCGCTGGATTTTGACTGGTCGAACCATATCCAGGTCATGGGCAACCTGCTGCTGATGGCCGCCGCCGTGTCTTGGGCCATTGCAATCCTGCTTATGCGTGGACGGCCCTGGCACCTCACTCCACTGCAGCTGGCGCCCTGGCAGCTCGCCCTGGCCGGAATCCTGCTGTGCGGGGCCGGGTGGATGACCGAAGGTCCGCTCTCGATACCCGCCACGCCCGCCATCGCAGCGATCCTTCTCTACAACGGACCTGTCTGCATCGGCTTCTGCTTCTGGGCTTCCGTGGCGATTGCAAGAGCCCTGCCGGCGGTGACCAGTTCGCTTGCCTTCCTCGCCGTGCCGGCCATGGGCATCGCAGCGTCGGCAATCGCTCTGGATGAGCGGATCGACCTGTCGCTGATCGGCGGCTTTGCCCTGATTCTCGCCGGTGTCGCACTGGTTGCTGCAGCCGACCGCAAACGCGGATAAGTCCCCGTCAAGCTTGTTGTTTTAGGGGCGCCTCCCCATACTTACGTCATGCGTCGGGTCAACGCACAAATCGACACCGGATTCGAGCGCCGCGAGGCTGCCGGCCAGACGCAGCCATGCGATCACGCCGGCTGCCAGGGCGAGGGGCTGTACCGCGCACCGAAGGCACGCGACCGGCTGAACGAATACTTCTGGTTTTGCCTGGACCATGTGCGCGACTACAACCGCGCCTGGAACTACTACGCCGGAATGAATCCGGAGCAGATCGAACGGCAATTGCGCATCGACACGGTCTGGGACCGCCCGACCTGGCCGCTCGGCCGCTGGGGCGTGCACAAGCGGATTTTCGGCAGCGAGTTCATACCCGAGGATATCGACCCATTCGGCGAGCGCCGCCCCCCTGCTCCGCCTGCACCAAAGAGCAAGACCGATCTGGCCCTGGCCGAACTGGACCTTGCACCCGGGTCGACGGTGGAACAGATCAAAAAGCGCTACAAGGCCCTGGCCAAGGCCCTCCACCCCGACATCAACGGCGGGGACAAGGCCGCAGAAGAACGCTTGAAATCCATCAATCTGGCCTATAGCACGTTGAAAAGCAGTGCCTTGGTCTGATAGACACGGCACGCCCTCTAACCGAAAGCAATAGATATGCCTGCCCCCACGTCCACACCGGCAGCCAATGGTTCGGTGCCGGATATCACGATTTCGGTCGCGCAGACCTTTGGCATCGATTCCGAGATGCAGGTTCCGGCATTCAGCAAGCCGGCCGAGCATGTGCCGGATATCGACGAGGCCTATCGCTTCGACCACGACACCACGCTCGCGATACTGGCCGGCTTTGCCTACAACCGTCGCGTCATCATCCAGGGCTATCACGGCACGGGCAAATCGACCCATATCGAGCAGGTCGCAGCCCGCCTCAACTGGCCCTGCATCCGCGTCAACCTGGATAGCCACATCAGCCGCATCGATCTCG
>CAZQLF010000399.1:0-3542 GCA_964594035.1 uncultured Rhodospirillaceae bacterium
ATAGGCAGGAAGGCCTGCCATCCCGGTGCCAGCGGCGTTGCCGTCTCGCCCGTGGTGACGATCGTGCCGGCAGCCAGCAGGAGGTAGAGCGCCGAGGCGGCGGTGATAAGCGGTGCTGCCGCCAGGTTCGGAAGCGAAAACAGCCGGCGGAGATTGCCCGCCCGCATCTGGCGCCAGGCGAAGGCCGCGAAGAACGGCAGCAGGCCGATGGAAACCAGCGGCGTCCAAAGCAGGGTGAGCGCCCCAAGCCAGGCCGCCCTGGCGGCAAACCGGACGTCATCCCAGCAACGGTAGAGCAGCGCCGTCGCCAGCCATCCGGGAATGCCGTGGTTGGGAAAACCAAGCAGCAGATTCGCATTGTAGGTCGATTGATAGAAGAAGGCCTGCCAGCTGCCATGGCCGTCGGGACCCGGCACCATCTCCGCGGGCGCCAGCAGATCCATCCCGCTGAACAGCGCCACCACCGCGACGCTCAGCAGAAGGCGCGCCATGTCCAGCGGGCCTTCCAGCATCTGCATCAGGAAGATGGCAACGCCGAGCGCCGTCCAGAGGTAGAGCAGCAGGAACGCGTGGGGCAATCCGGCAAGGCGCGCGAGCAACGCAGGCACCATGTAATAGGCGATAGGCGCGCGCAGGATCGTGATACCGGCATTGGTGGCGCCATAGGCAACCGGATGATCGTAGACGATGAGGTCGCGCAGCACCGCGTCGCGGATCGGCCAGTTGAGTGCCAGCCCCTCATAGAAGAAGTGGCTGGCACCGCTGAGCGAGGCCAAGGCCAACGCCACCACCACGGCGAGGATTAGCGCGCCACGCGACAGCTTCGCCGGCGCCACATGCCGCAGCATCGGCAGTCCCGCAAGCGCTGCGACGGCCAACGGAACGGCGTAGCCGATCCTGAACCAGGTCAGGAAGAACAGCGCCACGGGGAGTGCCAGATAGATGATCGCCGCGGCATCGACGGCACTCATGCCGGCGGCCAGCAGCGGAACCGCCCCTGCCTTAGCCCGCATTTCTCACAGGGATCGCCGTGGCGTTGGCCGTTGCGCGGTGACGATCCGCCAGGAGGCAAGCCGAAGGCGATGGCGGCCCATCGGCGAGGCTTGCCGACGACGCGGGCGACCCGCGCAACCCAACCCGAAGGGCCGGGCGAATTTGCCCGCAGGCTGCGTCAGCCGGCTTGCTCGATGGAACCCCATCGCGCTTCGCCGCCTTCCTGACCTTCCGCCAAATTCGCCTCGGCGCCATCGTGATTCCTGTGAGAATTGCGGGCTAGCTGGCAGCGCGAACGCCGTGCTTTCTCCGGTCCCGGCCGTCAATCGAAGTTCACGCGCTCTTTCTCGACGACCAGCGGGAAGCGGCGCACATATTGCAGGATCAGCCCGATGTACTCGCCGACCAGGCCGATCGCGATCAGCTGTACCGAAGCGAAGAACAGGGTCGCAAGCAGCAGGGGCGCGATACCTGTCTGAAATGTATCCCAGAAGATGAGCTTGTAGATGAAATAGCCAAGCCCGGTCAGAAGGCTGAGCAGCGCAATGGTAATTCCGGTCACCGTCATCAGCCGCAACGGCACCTTCGAATACGAGGTGATGCCGAGCATGGCCATCTCGATCAGGTCGAACAGGCTGTGGCGCGAGCGGCCATGCTTGCGCGCCGGCTGGTCGTATTCGATGAAGGCCTTCTCGAAACCGATCTCCGACACCAGGCCGCGGAAATAGGGATCGGGCTCATCCAGCCGGCCGATGATCTCCACCACCGAGCGGTCGTACAGCCCATAGCCCATGAAATTCTTGATCTGCTGGATATGCGAGAGCCGCGCGATCAGGCGGTAGAAAATATTGCGCGCCAGCCGCAGGAGGAATCCCTCCTGCATGCTCCGGCGCACCGCCACCACCATCTTGAAGCCCTGCTCCCACTTGGCAACGAAGGCGGGGATCAGTTCGGGCGGCGTCTGCAGATCCGCCAGCACGGCGACGAAGGCATCGCCCGTCATCTGCAGCATGCCGTGATGGGGCGAACGCGTATGACCAAAGTTGCGCGAATTGATGATGATCTTCACCCGCCGGTCGCGCTGGGCGATCTCCTTCAGGATCGTAACGGTGCGGTCGGTCGAGGCATTGTCGATGAAGAGATGCTCATAGGCATAGCCGGGCAGACCGGCCATGACCTTGCGCACCCGCTCATAGCACTCGCCGATCCCGGCTTCCTCGTTGAAACAGGGCGTCAGGATGGTGAGCTTCCTGCCCGGTTTGGCGGCGGGCGCGGGCAATGAACCTGCCACCGGCGAAGCCACCCTCTCCGCCGTCAGCCCTGCCTCCCGGCCATCGCTTCCCGTCACGATCGGCCCACCTCCGATTCACCCTCGCCTGACTGACGTGCCAACGCGACTCCAAAACCGCGTTAGAACAATATCTTATCAAAGTATGCTCCAATGTTTAAACAGACATTGGCATGGGGACACCTGACGCATAAGCGGGTGCGATGCGCGAGGCGCACTCAGGCAAAGGGAACCGGCCGCGCGCACTTGGTCGCGGACGGGGTGAGCGTCGCTACGCCCCTCTCGAAGGTGGTCTTCCGTAGAGCTGCGGCTGCTACGGCGATTTTGGCCCGGTTACGTTGCGGCCAAGTCTCTCCTGTTCGTCTTAGGCCGTGGAGAGCGCGTTATTAATACTCGTGAAGATATTAAGAACCGACGAGCCCATCCCGGTCAGCAGCGCGATTGCCACCACCGACACCAGGCCGGCAATCAACGCATATTCGACCATCGTGACGCCCCTGTCGTCGCGTTTCAAATCGCGAAGTAAACGGCGCATGTTGTGCTTCCCTTTTTCTAAAACACTAAATGCTGAGTCCCTTATCCCCCAGCACCTCTGCATAAACGTTTGGTAAGACAAGTTATTCAACCAATTCTTTTGAATTCGTTTGACAATTTCATTGCAAAAGCCCCGCCGAACAAGGGCGGCGCTGACGCCGGTTTCGATCCGGCATGAGCGACGTGAGGGCAGGTCGAACGGTATCGGCTTCCCGGCCGCAGAAGGCGAAGCTGCGCAACAACCCGGAAAGAAAATCATTCATATCAATAGATTGATAGATCAAGTTCAAAAATTGATCAAATAATGGTATTAGGATTCTATCGGCAAATTTGCGGTAGGAATGACACATGCGGGCACCGATCTTTGAGGACCTGTTCGTCCTCGAGCTGGCGAGCAACCACTGGGGCAAGCTCGACCGGGGCCTGAAGATCATTGCCGATTACGGCCAGGTGGTCCGCTTCAACGGCGTGCGCGCGGCCCTCAAGCTGCAGTTCCGCGACGTGGACAGCTTCATCCACAAGGATTTCCGCGGCCGCACCGACATTCGCTACATCAAGAAGACGCTCGACACCCAGATGTCCTGGGACAGCTACCAGGAAATGGTGAAGGCCACGCGCAAGTGGAACATGATCACCATGGCCACGCCCTTCGACGAGACGTCGGTGGACAAATGCGTCGAGTTCGGCGTGCAGATCATCAAGATCGCCAGCTCCGACATCAAGGACT
>CAZQLF010000400.1:0-96 GCA_964594035.1 uncultured Rhodospirillaceae bacterium
TTGGCGAAGCTCGTTTCCTGGGCCACCGCCTTCTGGCGGTCCAGAACGACGACCTCATGGCCCTCCCTGGCCAGAAAATAGGCGGTAGTGACGCCG
>CAZQLF010000400.1:106-3529 GCA_964594035.1 uncultured Rhodospirillaceae bacterium
CAACGCCTTCTACCCCAACCAGTACGAGAACCCCAAGAACCCCGAGGCGCATGCGTCTCCCCCCAGGCGGCGGACGGCCATGCATTAGGCGGCCAAGCCGGATTGCCAAGCGGGCTCGATTGCCAAGCCGCAGCGCTCGCGGCTTAATGCGATGGCATGCGAATCCTATTCCCGTGGCCTGTCGGGGCGGCAACACCAGCTGCCTCGGGCGCGCGATTGCCATAATTCCGCCGCAGGCCTCACTATGATGATCTGTTACATCGACGGGGGTCGACCAGGGAGCACAGGATGAGCGGGTCGGGACGGGCAGGGATGTTCGCCAAGGCGGGATGCGCCGCCATGCTGATTTTGGCGGGATCGGTTATCTTCGCAGGGCCGCTGATGGCGCAATCGGCGCCGGCGCCGGCGCTGACGGTGCCGCAGCTTCGGGCCTGTATCTGTCAGGAACAACAGATCGCCTCGCTGCGCGCCGTTACGGCGCAGAGAGATGCGACCTACCGCAGCCGGAACGACCAGGTGAAGGATCTGACCAATCAGATCAACCAGATGACGGCGACCATGAGCCCAACCGACACCATGGCCCAGGATCAGTTAAGCGAGCTGATCGACCTTCGTGCGCGGGTCCAGCAGCAGATTCGGGACAATGCGCTGCCGGCTCTCCAGCAGGCGACGAACGCGCTGAACTTCCAGGTGCGGAACTACAATCTCAATTGCGCCAACCGGACGATCTACGACACCGACGACGTCGAAGCGCACAAGAATCTGGTCTGCCCGGCGCAGTGATCAGAAAAGATGGATGTCCGGCTCAAGGCCGGGCATGACGATTGGGGAAGTTGCGCCGGCCCGAATGCGATTTCAGAGGCCGCTAAGCCTTCTCCGAGCGGCAGGTGAGCGCGAGCTGGGCTGCCGTATTGGCGACCGTGGCCATGCATGCGTTCGCCTTATCAGGCGGGATATAGACCGCCATGCGCAACATGTAGCGCGCATCGCGTGCACCCGGCAGCCGTTCGGAATTCAGCCGCACGATATTCGCGCCGAACTGCACGAACACTTCGGAAAGGCGGGCGATCAGTCCGGGGCTGTCGATGCCGGTGATCTCAATGCGGTGGGTGATATGTGCCTGTTCGGCATGGACCGGCGCATAACCGAAGGGCGTGACGGATACTTTCGCGCCGACGAGATCCTCCAGCCGGCTTAATTCCTTCTCCACGCTTTCCAATGAGACGCTTTCCGGCAGTTCGCAGACCGCGTTGAATTCCGCGGCCCCGCCCAGCACGGCGAAGGTTGTGTCGTCGAGATTGGCACCGATGTCATAGAGCCGGCCGGCGATGGCGGCGATCAGGCCGGGCCGATCCTGGCAAAGCACGGAAACGAGCGCGATGGTTGCCATGGGCAGCCCTCCTGCGCCGGATTATACGACGTTGAGTTCGATGATAGGTTTGCCCCGCGCGAACCGATCATAGCCGAAACGCGACAGATCGATGGTCTGGTAGGCGCCATAGGCGATCATTTCCGCATTGGCGCGGCCCGCCGCCGGCGATTGCTGCAACCCATGGCCGCTGAAACCGCTGGCGAAGAAGAAGTTCCCGATCTCCGGATGGGGTCCCAGAATCGCATTCTGGTCGATGGTGTTATAGTCGTAGGTGCCCGCCCAGGCCCGGTTCATCTTGATGCTTTCGAAGGCCGGGATGCGTTCGGCCAGCACCGGCCAGACCGTCTCCTCGAACAGGCTGTAATCGGGCTCCAGATCGAAGGTGTCGGGATCGTTATCATCCGGCGGGGCCACGCCGCCGATGTAGCCAGCGCCCTCGGGACGGAAATAGACACCGGTGGGATCGATGGTGAGCGGCGCCTTTTCGACGCGCGTCCGGCATTCGAAAGCGAAAACGCAGCGCTTGCGCGGACGGATCGGCAGATCGATACCCGCCATGGCGGCGACCATCTGGCTGCGATAACCGGCGCTGTTGACCATGTTGGCGCAGGCGAGCTTTCCGCCCTTGGCCAGCTTCACGGCCGTGATGCGATTGCCCTCGCGTTCCAGCCCGACACATTCATCCGTGACATAGACGGCGCCCAGTGAACGTGCCTTGCGCTTGAAGGCCTGCATCAGGCTGTAGGGGTCGGTCCAGCCCTCATTGCTGCGCCCGTAAGCGGCGCCGGCAAGACCCTCAACATTCAGCCAGGAAAATTTCGCCTTCAATTCGCTCGGGGCCAGCAACACGATGTCGGCCCCCATGCCGGCCTGGACATCGTGATTGGCCTTCAGCGTGGGAAGGCCCGCTTCACTGGCCATGAAGAGATAGCCGCCTTCGGTGAAGGGAACGCCGACGGGTTCGCCATCGACGCTCAGATGCTGGCTGGCGTTCCTGATGAAAGCGGCGCCGAAAGTGGACATTGAAATGTTCTCGGGCGTGGAAAACTGCTGACGCACGCCGCCGACCGAACGCGATGTCGCCGCGTCGGCATAGGTTGAATCCCGTTCGATCACCACGACCCGGCCCGTGAAGCCGGGCTGCGTCAAAAGGAAATAGGCGGTCGAGCTGCCAACAACGCTGCCGCCGATAATGGCGACGTCACAAGTCTCGGTCATTCGAGTGTTCTATCCTGCGAAGCGGGGTTCGGCCAGCCCGCGTACGCCCGGCCGGCAGGCGAACAGGCTGCCGGAAAGCGGAGCCTGCTTCAGCTGGTCGCGGGTGAGGTCGAGTGAGGCCGTGGTGATGTAGAGGGTGGAAAAATCATCGCCGCCAAATTCGACGGATGTTGGGCGCGGCACCGGCAATTCGACCGCACGGTCGACGCGGCCATCGGGGGTGTAGCGGGTGACGCGCCAGCCATCCCACTGGCAAGACCAGATGCCACCTTCGGCATCGACAGTCATGCCATCGGGCACGCCCTGGCCCTCCGGCACCGCAGCGAACAGATGGCGCGGGCCGACCTTGCCGGTCGCGCGGTCGATGTCATAGCGATAGATCTTGCAGGCATAGCTGTCGGTAAAATAGCAGACGCGGCCATCGGGGCTGATGTCCAGTGCCTGGAACATGCTGAATTCGCGCCGCAGCACGGGCAAGAGCCGCTGGCCGGTCACCGCGTCCCAGACCGCGATGTTCCCCTCCGCGTCGGTGGTGACCACGCGCCGGCCATCCGGACTGAAGCGGGCTGTGCCGCTGGGGTTGTCCTGGCGCAGCGGCGGTGACAGCGGTCGGCCACGAACGACGTCCCAGACGCGCGCCGTTCCGTCCACCTCCTGCCGCACCAGCCGTCTGCCGTCGGGGCTGAGCTCCAGCAGACCCTGGCCCATCATGTTCGCCATCCGCATTTCGTGCGTGCTCTCGCCGACAAGCGTGCCATCCCTGGTGTGCATCACGCGCGTGGTCAGCTCTTCCGGACCCCCCTTGGCGTTCTGTGCCTTGAGGTCCCCCGCGG
>CAZQLF010000401.1:0-1184 GCA_964594035.1 uncultured Rhodospirillaceae bacterium
TCTGGTTCGGCGCCTCGCGCGTCACCATGCAGCGGCCTTCCATGATGACGTAGAAGTAATCGCCCGGCTCGCCCTGGCGCACCACCACCTGGCCCGGGTCGACCTTCATCTCCTGCATGCGCATGAACATCGCCTGAAGGTTCGACGGCGGCACCATCTGGAACACGCGCATCTGCAACAGCTTGGTCATCCAGTCGCCGTCGTCGACCGAGGCGCCGGTCAGCTCCGCCACTTCGAAGCGGCCGCTCTGGTCCCAGGTCAGCATCACGTCGAGCAGGCTGGCATCCACCGCCAGGTAGCGGGTCTCGCGCAGGCAGCGCGCCGACACCTTGCGCGGCGACTGGTGGGCGAGGCGGTGAAATGAGGCGGGCTCGCCGGCGCGGACCACTGCCAGTGGCTTGCCGCCGGCATCCTCCAGCTGCACTTCGCCGGCGACAAGGAACAACGCGGCTTCCGCCACGTCGCCGACCCGGAACAGGTATTCGCCGCCCTGGGCCTCCACCAATGTGGATTTGCGCGCCAGGTTCTGCTGGCTTTCCGGCCTCAGGGCATTGAGCGGGATGTAATTGACGAAGAGCGCGGGATCGACCGCAGCATCCATAAACAGCTCCGGCTTTTTTTCTGGTCCAACGTTGAGCCTGAACACCTTATCATGGCCCGGCACGCGTTTCCGCTGACTGCTGCACAGTTACTGCCGATGCACCGCAAATGCGCTGTGGAAGCGACCGTATCGTCTCTCCAAGGGCGCTGCGGGAGCCCCATTTCCTACTTTAAATATATAATTTATGTATATGATTTATCTGTTTAAAGTTAAAGCGAAGCTGAGGTGGATAGCGCTGCCGTGACAATGCTCCCGCGAACGCTGTACCGGTCGAATCATGGCAAAGACCTGTAAAGCCTGGGCCCGCAGCTTTACGCATCCGCGCTGAGCCATGGCTGTGCCGCTGAAGCTGCTGACCCTCAACACCCACAAGGGCTTCACTCAGTTCAATCGCCGTTTCGTGCTGCACGAACTGCGCGATGCGGTGCGCAGCGTGCCGGCCGACATCGTGTTCCTGCAGGAAGTCGTCGGTCTGCATCAGAGGCACGCCACGCGCCACGCCAATTGGCCGGCGCAGCCGCAATACCAGTTCCTGGCCGAGTCGATCTGGGGCAGCGTGGCCTACGGCGGCAACGCCGTCTAC
>CAZQLF010000401.1:1284-3529 GCA_964594035.1 uncultured Rhodospirillaceae bacterium
GTTCCTGGCCGAGTCGATCTGGGGCAGCGTGGCCTACGGCGGCAACGCCGTCTACGAGGACGGCCACCACGGCAACGCGGTGCTGTCGCGGTATCCAATCCTGCATTACCGTAACCACGACATCTCGCTCAGCCGCCTCGAGCGCCGCAGCGTCTTGCACTGCGTGGTGAAGGCGCCGCAGGGCCGGGTGGTGCACGTCATCTGCACCCATTTGAGCTTGCGCGAGTCGCACCGCCGGCGTCAGTTCCGTCAGATCTGCGTCCTGATCGCGGCCGAAGTGCCCGCCGACGCAAGCCTGTTTCTGGCCGGCGACTTCAACGACTGGCGCGGCAATGCCCATCACATCCTCGAACGCGAGGCGGGGTTGCGCGAGGCCTTCATCGAAAACCGCGGCCAGGCGGCGCTGTCGTTTCCGGCACGCTGGCCCATGCTCCAGCTCGACCGCATCTATTTCCGCAATGCCAGGGTGGAGCACTGCGAGATCCTGCGGGACCGACCCTGGTCCAGGCTGTCGGACCATCTGCCGCTGTATGCCGAGGCCCGGCTATGAAGGGATTCTGGTTTATCTTGTATTTTACATAATATATATTATGCGAAATAATGTCATAGAATTCCAGGTGTCTGCAAGCGAACAGACGCTGCCGGATTCGAGCCCGCAAGCTCATTGCGCGCTCCGGCGGCTGCCCAGGCTTCCGGACCGCTTCTGACCTGGTCCCCGCACGACTTCAGGTCAGTGAAACATCCCCCAGATTGGCCCTGCGCAACGCGGGGCTTTTTTTGTGTGCGGGCTTTTGCCGATTCCTGCTACGCCTGACCGGCGGAATGCTGCGTGCTGTGTATCCCAGCCGACATACATCACCCGGGAGCGCTCGGCACAATCGCTTGCCATGGATAAGGTCATCGACGTTGCGATTGTGGGAGCCGGCCCCTACGGCCTTTCGGTCGCGGCGCATCTGCGCAGGTTCCGCGTGGAGTTCCGCATCTTTGGCGGAACCGGGCGAACCCGGCCGGCGCGGATGCCGCGGGATTTGCAGCTCGACGCGGAGGGATGCTCATCCAACCTGAGCGACCCGGAGCGCCGCTATACGCTCAAGCAATACTGTCGCGAGCACGGGCTGTCCTATGCGGATCGTGGCGAGCGGATCGAACTGAAGACGTTCTCCAGGTATCTGCGGGAGTTTCAACAGCGCCTGGTGCCTGCACTGGAGCGAAAGACCGTGCTGTCCGTCGCGCGCGCCGCGGAGTTGTTCCGACTGCGGCTCGACGACGGACAGATGTTGAAGGCGCGCCAAGTCGTGATCGCCACCGGCACCGGAACGTTCCGCGAAGCGCCGGCGCGCCTGTCCCGACGTCTGTGTCTGCGCGCCACGCAGGCGGCGCAGCCAAGGCCGATCGCCGGCGTCGCCTCGCACTTCGTCGTCGACAAGCCCCTGCTGTTCCACAGCCTGCCGGACTCATGGCGCTCGAGCCTGTTGCGAGCTGGCCGGGAACCGAAGGCAGATCCGCCGGCGGCTCCCGCCACCAACGTCCCGGTGTCGCTCGCCTTGCTCGATTCTGAAATCGTCACGCAGGTACGCTGCGCCGGCCATGCGCCGGTGCTTTCATCGAACTTCGAATCCTCAATGGCGGGACTGTATTTCGTCGGGGCACTGGCCGCGAACAGCTTCGGGCCTGCGATGCATCAAGCGTCCGGCACCGGCTTCGCGGCTCCGCGATTGAGCCGGCACCTCGACCAGCGCGCCTGGTTCTCGCTGCTCGCCGGGACAGCCGACTGAGGCTTGAAGAAAATAATGCAGGCCGAAACATGGTTGGGAACAAGGCCCTGCGACGACTGGACGCTTTTTACTGCTTCCTTGCAGTAGGACCCCCTAGCAGTTTTTAGGCCGTTTTCGACAACGGTTTCCCGCCCTCAAAAAAATTGAGGGTGTAATGAATTTTTTTTGTTGATTATTCAAATGCCCCCCTGCAAACTGCCGCAAACGCAATGGCGCAACGCCACAACTGCGATTACAATACTAACCGGTATACTTTTTCTTGAGCATGGACCCTGTCACTTTGAGCTTCGTAAAGCACATTAAGGAAGAGATGGGTGAGCTGGAAAGCGCGAGGGCGCGCCTGGCATCGTCTCCCACCGATTCCGAGGAGGCGCGGGCCGCGCTGGAAGATGCGCAGCGTTCGGCGCTCAAGGCTTTTGCCATACTCGAAAACTTCCTCGACGCTCCAGCTCTGCTGACTCGGGAACGCC
>CAZQLF010000402.1:0-3527 GCA_964594035.1 uncultured Rhodospirillaceae bacterium
AACGACGGCCAGAAGGGCATGGGCCTGATCATGCTGATCCTGATCGGCACCGTGCCCACGGCCTATGCGCTGAACCACTCGGTGGGCAAAGACCAGGTCGCCGTGTTCGCAACCGATTCCGCCCGCGCGGTGACGGTACTGGCGGCCCATGGGGGCAATGCCACCCTGACCGGCGATGCCCGACCGGTCCTGCTCGCCACGGTGGAGGCGCGCTCGCCGCAGGACCAGACGATACCTGCGCTGGCCAAGATGATCGGCGACACCTCGACCAGCATTCAGGGTTATGGATCGCTCGGCGCCGTGCCGACGGCCGGCACCGCCAACGTGCGCAACGACATGTATCTGATCAGCGAAACGCTGAACATGCTGAAGAAGAAGGGCTCGCTCAAGGCCAGCCCGTCCGAACAGGCCGATCTCGACCACTACAAGAAGGACATCGACAACGCCACGAAGTTCATCCCGACCTGGGTGAAGGTGGCGGTGGCGATCGCGCTTGGCCTCGGCACCATGGTTGGCTGGAAGCGCATCGTCATCACCGTGGGCGAGAAGATCGGCAAGAGCCACCTGACCTATGCCCAGGGTGCTGCGGCCGAGCTGGTAGCCATGACGACGATCGGTGCGGCGGACGCGTTCGGCCTGCCGGTCAGTACCACGCATGTGTTGTCATCGGGCGTGGCCGGGACCATGGCGGCGAACCGCTCCGGCCTGCAGATGTCGACGGTGCGCAATCTCCTGATGGCCTGGGTGCTGACCCTGCCGGCCTCGATCGCGCTCGCCGGTGGGTTGTTCTGGCTGCTACGGCACCTGATCTGAGGGCAATGCGAAGGCGCTCGCTGGCTTGCAAGCGCGCGGCGCAGCGCGGCGGTAGCTCATGATACCGCCGCGCTTCGAGTTCGCCGACATGAAGGGCCTGATCGGCGGGTTTGCCTTCCGCCCGCCGCAGGCACCGCGCGCCATCGGCTGGAGCGAGATCGCCAACCTGCCGGCGCTGCGGGAGACGGGAGGCTTCGTCTGGCTGCATTTCAACCTGACGGATGTGCGGGCCTGCGAATGGATCGCCCATGGCGGGGTGCTGCCCGCCGAAGCAGCCCAGTTCCTTCTTGCGAGCGACAGCCGCATCAGGCTCGATCCGCTTGGCGACGATCTCGTCGGTGTGCTGGGCGACCTGCATTTCGACTTCGATCTCGATCCCGAAGACCTCGGCATGATTCGTTTCTATGCTTCGCCCGATCTGGTGGTGAGCGGCCGGCGCCACGCCCTCAAGGCCGTGGAACGCCTGCGCCAGCAGGTGGCGAGCGGCGCTGGCATCTCCTCGCCCATCAGCCTGCTGGCCCGGCTGCTCGAACATTTGGCGGAGACGTTCGAGGCGCTCATCCAGGAAATTACCGACCAGGTCGATTCCCTCGAGGATCGCATCCTCAGCGGCCGCCACGACGTCGAAGCCTCGGACCTCGGGCGCTCGCGCCGCTTGATGGCGCGGCTTCGCCGCCATCTGAATGCGGAGCGTCACGAACTGGCTGATTTGCTGACGCAGTTGCCCCTATGGGTGGTCGATGGGGATGTCGCCGATCTCAGGCGCGCTAGCGGCCGCCTCGAATCCTTTGGCCAGGATCTGGAGCTGCTGAACGAGCGCGGCCGGCTGATGCAGGAAGACATCTCCGACCGGCGGGCAGACGCCGCCAACCGCAATCTCTATCTGCTCTCCATCGTCACCGCCATCTTCCTGCCCATGAGCCTGGTGGCCGGCCTGTTCGGCATCAATGTCGGCGGCATGCCCTGGCTGCAGGACAACACCGGTTTTCTCGTGGTCCTGCTGATCATGGGCGCCACGGCGCTGATCGCCATCCTGCTCCTGCGCTGGCGCCGGCTGTTCTAGCCTTCTCGAACCGCGCCCTTTTCGGCTAGGGTCTGCCTTGGGGGTTGGCGGAATGGGGACGCTACCCTCGGCAAATTCGGCGGTTCCGCAACCCATGACTCAAGCTGCGCTCGCCCCCTCGGCTGGTTCAGACCTGGTTTTAAGCCGGGGCATCATTCTCATCGGCATCCTTGCGGCGCTCGCCCTGGTGTGGCCGCTGGCGCGGTTGCCGATCCACTATCCGATCGAGCGCAATGAAACCTGGAACGCCCTGTTGGCCGGACGGGCGATGGGTGAAGGCGCGCTCTATCCCTCGATCCACGGCACGGTGCTGAACAATTACCCGCCGCTCTCCTTCTACATTGTGGGCCTCGCAGGCCGGCTGATCGGTGACAACGTCATCGCTGGCCGCGTGATATCGCTGCTCTCTGTTCTCGTCATTGGGGCCAACATCGCCTGGATCGTCCGCAATCTGGGAGGCGAGAAGACGCCGGCGATCTTCGCTGGCGTGCTGTTTGTCGCAATCATGGCCAAAGGTTTCCCCGATTATGTCGCCATGAACGATCCGCAGCTCCTGGCCCAGGCCGTGATGTCGTTCGGTTTTGTCATCTTCAGCGCGCGCCCCGGGCGCGCGGAGAATGTCGCGGCAGCGGCAGCTGTCATGGTCGCGGCCGGTTTCATCAAACACAACATACTGGGCATGCCGCTGGCCGCGACTTTGTGGCTGGCGCATTACAACCGGCCGATGCTGTTGCGCTGGTTTCTCGTCTGCGCGGCATTCCTGGCTGCGGGCTTTGCGCTCTGTGGCGCGGTCTACGGCAGCGATTTCTTTCTCCATCTCACCTTGCCGCGTCTCCTCGACCTGGAGACCGTGTACGAGACGTTGGGGCGCGTACAGGATTTCGCCATCCCGCTCGTTGTGTGGATTGCCGTCGCAGTGCAGCTGCGGCCGGATCCGCGGATCGCGATGGTCAACTACCTGATCGTCGCCGGGGTGATCGCCTTTTGCCTGACCAAGCCCGGCGATGGTGTCGCCTGGAATTCCTTTTTCGACTGGGTCATCGCTGCCTGCATTGGCGGGGGCCTCGGCCTGTCGCGGCTTGGCGAGACCAGCTCTGCCCAGCGCTTCGGTGTTGCCAGAGCGCAGACCTTGATCGTCCTGGCACTGGCTTTGCGCCAAATTCTGTTGCCGCCGCCGGAACTGTTTCATCTGCGCACAGCCGTGGCGGAGATGCGGATGAGGGAGGCGGCACTCGCGCCGGATCTCGATTTCATGCGCGCCCATCCTGGCCCGGCCGCGTGCGAAGAGCTGGCCATCTGTTACTGGTCCGGCCACCAGTCATTGCTCAACGGCTTCAACGTCGATGAGGTCACTCATTTTGGCTGGCCGAACTACGAGAACCTGAAAGCTCGCGTCAGCCGTGGCGAGATCGCGCTTCTCCAGGTGAGCCGCGGCTCCCCCCTTGCCATGGCGGCGGAGACGTCTGGCCTTTATCAGCGATACCAGACGGCCGACTCTGTCTTTTTCTATCGCCGCTGATTTCGGCCAGCGCTGCCCTGGCTTGAAGGCGCTTGATCCGGTCACCGGCCTTCGCTAAGAGAGCGTCTCCGGTCGCTGTCCCCTTCGTCTAGTGGCCCAGGACACCGCCCTCTCACGGCGGTAACAGGGGTT
>CAZQLF010000403.1:0-3511 GCA_964594035.1 uncultured Rhodospirillaceae bacterium
TGACGGAGGACACCTCGCCCGGCATCCATGACACGATCTTTCCCTGCTGCGATGCGGCGCGCTATGTGCAGCTGGGAGTCAAAGACTATCACCGCAATTGCGCCGACAACTGGCGCGAGGCCATGCGCCAGATCGACGTCGATCCATCGAAAATGACGGTGCCGACGGCGTTGAACCTGTTCATGAACGTGCCAGTGGCGGCGGACGGGACCTTCAAGATCCTGCCGCCGGTCAGCCGCCAGGGCGATACGGTGACCTTCAAGGCTGAAATGGATTGCCTGATCGCGCTGTCGGCCTGTCCACACGACTTGCTGCCGCTGAACGGCCCCGACTGCAAGCCGCAGGATGTGGAGTATCGCGTACTTTAGGGCGCCCCTATTTCTTCAGCCGCCGCTCATACACCTTCGCGTCGATGAGGAAGCGGAACCAGAGGGTCTGCAGCACGAAGAAGATCAGCCCGGGCATGCCATCGAGGAAGCCCAGGCGCAGGACATAGCGATAGAAGAACAGGCCAAGCGCGCGCAGGAACAGCGGGGCGCGGTCATAGCCCCCACGGAGTGCGCGTTTCTGCTCGATCGGATTGCCGCCGAACTTGCCGGCGATCACGCCGATTCCGCTCGGGTTCATGATCTCGTTCACTTCCGCATCGGACCAGCGATTATGGCGGATGGTCCATTCGCTCAAGCTCATGCGTACATCGTCGATCATCGGCGCGTCGATGCGCCCGGTCGGGCCATCGCAGCGGAAATGCTGGTCGTAGCGCCGGTCCTCGCAGCGTCCCTTGCCGCGGCGGAACAGGCGCAGATGCCATATGGGATACATGGCGCCGTGACGGATCGGCCGCCCCATGAAATGCAGCAGCCGGGGCAAGAAATAGCCGTCGACGGCGGCGGGAAAGGCACCGCGCAGCGCGTTGATACGGGCCGAAAGCTCCGGCGACAGGCGCTCATCGGCGTCGAGGTGAAGCTGCCAATCGTGTTTCAGCGGCAGGTTGTCGATGGCCCAGTTGCGCTGCTTGCCGTAATCCTCGAAGGGATGGCTGACGATATGGGCGCCATGTTTTTCGGCGATGGGCAGCGTCGAATCGGTGCTGCCGGAATCGACTACATGGATATCGTCGGAGACCTGGCGCGCGCTGGTCAGCGTGGCATCCAGCGTGGCTTCGGCGTTAAAGGTCAGGATGATGACGGAAAGGCTCATGAAGGCAGAACAGGCCCCTGCGGACGGCCGCATGGTTGCCGAGAGGGGCTGCTAAGTCTAGCTTGAATGCCGTGGCCGGCGCCCGATGGGCGCGCCTGGCCGGGAGATAAAATGAACGTCCAGGCCCGAAGCCATGCGGTCGAGCCGCTGATCCAGGAGCTGAAGGCCCTGCTGGGCGATCGGCTGTCGGTCTCACAGGCGGTGCGCGACCAGCACGGCCATGACGAATCCTATCACGAGAAGGCGGCACCTGACGCCGTGGCCTTTGCCCACTCAACGGAAGAGGTCGTGGCCATCGTCAAGTCGGCCGCCAAGTACGGGGCGCCGATCATCCCCTTCGGTACCGGCACCTCGCTGGAAGGCCATGTCGCTGCCCTGCAGGGCGGCGTCACCATCGATCTCAGCCAGATGAACAACATCCTCGAGGTGAACGAAGGCGATCTGGACGTGAAGGTCGAGGCCGGCGTCACCCGCAAGCAGCTGAACGAGCATATTCGGGACCGCGGCTTGTTCTTTCCCATCGACCCCGGCGCCAATGCCTCTCTCGGCGGCATGACGGCGACCCGCGCCTCGGGCACCAACGCCGTGCGCTATGGCACCATGCGCGAGAACGTGCTGGGGCTGACCGTGGTGCTGGCCGATGGCCAAGTGATCCATACCGGCGGACGGGCGCGGAAATCGGCTGCCGGCTATGACCTGACACGGCTTTTCGTCGGCTCCGAAGGAACGCTGGGTGTCATCACCGAAATCCGTTTACGCGTCTATGGCATTCCGGAAGCGATCTCGGCCGCGGCGGCAGCCTTTCCCAGCATGGCGGATGCCGTGGACACGGTGATTCAGACGATCCAGAGCGGCATCCCCGTGGCGCGCATCGAACTGCTCGACGAGGTGCAGATCGACGCGGTGAACCGCTATTCCAAGCTCGATTATGCGGTGAAGCCCACGCTGCTGTTCGAATTCCATGGCACCGAGCGCGGCGTGGTGGAGCAGGCCGAAATGGTGCAGGCGATCGCAAGCGACCACGGCGCCGACGATTTCCGCTGGGCGACCAAGCCCGAGGATCGCAACAGACTGTGGAAGGCGCGGCACGATTCCTACTATGCGGCGCTGGCTCTGAAACCCGGTGCCAAGGGCTGGGCAACGGACGTCTGCGTGCCGATTTCCCGGCTGGCCGATTGCATCCTGGAGACTCAGCAGGATATCGCCGCGGCGAAACTGATTGCGCCGCTCGTGGGCCATGTGGGCGACGGCAATTTCCATCTCGTGTTTCTCATCAATCCCGACGATCCGGCAGAGATGGCCACCGCCCAGCGTGTCAATGACCGGATGATCGAGCGGGCGCTGTCCATGGGCGGCACCTGCACGGGCGAACATGGCGTGGGCTATGGCAAGCTGCACTGGCTGGAGAAGGAGCATGGTGCTGCGGTTGAGACGATGCGGCTGGTCAAGCGTTCGCTTGATCCGGACAACCGCATGAACCCGGGCAAGATTATCCGGCTGGGGAATCAGTAGGACGCAGCGGAGGCCAGTGGCTGCTAGCGCGCCGGCTTGTCCTTGTCTTCGTCCGGCAATTTGGAGCCGTCCAGCGATCTATCCTGGCGCTCGCGCTGCTGCTGATCGCGGTCTTTCTCTGCCTTGCTTCTGCCAAATTTCTCGCGGTTGATGGTGGCCTGTGCGTCCTGGTTGCGGCGCTGTTTTGCCTTGCGAAATTTGCTAAGGTTGACGAGGTCGCCCATGTGTCTCCTGATCGGCTCGCAGCCAGCGGATTCCGGGAATCGGGAATTGACCGACAAAACGCTGCAACGGTTATGTAATACCGCCTGTGGCGGTTGCAACGTCGCTCAGGGATATTGAACGGCAAACGGGAGACCAGGGTGCTGAAGAAGATATTAATCGGCGTCTTGGGCCTGATCGTGCTGCTGGTGCTCGCGGTCGCCATCGGGCCGCGCTTCGTCAACTGGAATACCTACAAGGGCCGCGTGGCGGAGGAGGTGCGCGCCGTCACCGGACGCGATCTCGCCATCGACGGCGATGTATCGCTCTCGCTGCTGCCGTCGCCCGCGCTGTCCGTCTCGGGCGTGCGGTTTGCCAATCTGCCGGGCGGCAGCGCTCCGGACATGGCGCGCCTCAAATCACTCGAAGTCCATGTGGCCCTGGTGCCGCTGCTCAGCGGCAAGATCCAGGTGACCAGCGTCACGCTGGTCGAGCCGGTGGTTTTGCTGGAGCGCCTGCCCAATGGCGAGGCCAATTGGCAGTTCACGCCGCCGGCCGCGGCAGCGACCACCGGCACGGCAAACCAGCCCGCGGGCGC
>CAZQLF010000404.1:0-3506 GCA_964594035.1 uncultured Rhodospirillaceae bacterium
GAATTGCTGATTGAGGGCGCAAGCGCAAGAGCGGTGCTGTTCGGAGTCTACGATCTCCTGGAAAGATTGGGCTGCGGCTGGTGCGTGCCGGGCGATGACACGGTGCCAAAACGCGACACACTCGAGCTGCCGGCTCTGGAGGTGAATGCTCGCCCTGCATTCCAGTATCGAATGATGCTCGATTTTCCGCTGATGAGCGTGGCGGACAACATCTCCTACGGGCTGCGCGTGCGCGGCGCATCGAAGGCAGAACGCCTGCGCAAGGCCGACGAGCTATTGAACCTGATCGCCTTGCCGGGCCAGGGAGCCAAGCTGGTGACGGAGCTCTCCGGCGGGCAACGCCAGCGCGTGGCGATTGCCCGCGCCCTGGCGGTGGAACCGGAGGTTCTCCTGCTCGACGAGCCCCTGTCGGCATTGGATCTCAAGCTGCGCCAGCATATGCGCAACGAGCTGCGCGAGATTCAGCAGCGCGTGGGCATCACCTTCATCTACATCACGCACGACCAGGGCGAAGCGCTGACCATGTCGGATCGCATCGCCGTCATGAACCAGGGCGTCATCGAGCAGGTCGGCGACGGCCGTTCGATTTATGACGAGCCGACCACCGCCTTCGTCGCTTCCTTCGTCGGCGAAAACAATCCATTCGGTGGCAAGGTCGCGCGAGCAAATGGCTCGAGCGCCGTGGTGGAGACGGCACTCGGTCTCCTGCAGGGACGCAACCCCAAAGGGCTGAAGCCGGGCGATGGCGCCATCCTGTTCGTGCGGCCGGAATCCCTCAGGCTCGGCAGCGGCCAGGCGAATGCGACCTTCACTGCTTCCGTGCTCAGCATCGCCTTCGAAGGCAACAGCACGCATCTGTTCCTGCGCGGGCCTACGGCGCGCAACATCACGCTGACCGTCGGGCGCCATGGCGACGTGGCGATTCCGGAGCAGGGTGCGGAAACTACGGTCAGCTACGATCCTGAGCTTGCGATCGTGCTGCCCGAAGGGCGGCTCGCCCGTGAATAGACAACTTATCTTCCTGTTGCCCGTCATGGTCATCGCCGTCTTCACGATGATGGCGATGGTGGAGCGCAGCCGGCTGCCCGATCCGGCAACCCGCGGCTTTGTTCAGCGCAACGGGGCGCTGCTGGCGATGGTCTTCGTCTTTGCCGTCGGCTTCTGGACGCTGCTGCTGATCACGATGCCCTATCTCTACATGTTCCAGGAATCCTTCCACCCGACCTTGTGGCCGAAGGACCGCGGCGGGCCCAAGGACATGCTGACCCTGGAGCAGTACCGCTACTTCCTGTTCGGCGCCCATGGCTGGGAGACGGGTACCCTGAACACCAATCACATCAGGGCCTTTGCCGGGACCATCCTGATCAGCCTGGCTGTGACGGTGATCAATCTCGTTCTGTGCTATCCGCTGGCCTTCTACATGGCCCAGGTGGCGGCGCCCGCGAAACTGCGCCTGCTGATGCTGGGCCTGATCCTTCCCTATTGGGTCAACGAGATTCTGCGTGCCTTCGCGCTGCGCATCCTCTTGGCCAGCGAAGGCCTGTTCAATTCGGTGCTCAAGGCAATGGGGCTGATCGACACCTCGATCGATTTTCTCGGCGCCAATGTCGGTCTCTATGTCGGCCTTTCCTATGCCTATCTGCTGATTATGATCTTCCCGCTGTATAACGCCATCGAGAGCCTCGACAAAAATCAGGTCGAGGCGGCGCGCGACCTCGGGGCGCCGTGGTGGATGATCCATCGCGATGTCGTCATTCCCCACGCCAAGCCGGGCATTGCCGCCGGCTGCACACTGGTCTTCATGCTGAGCGCCGGCGCGCTGGCCGCGCCCCAGTTCCTCGGCGGCCCCAGCACGCTGTGGTTCACCTCGATCGTCTATGATTTCTTCTTCCAGTCCTTCAATTGGGCCCGCGGCTCGGCCTATTCGCTGATCCTGCTGCTCGCCTGCATCCTGTTCGTCATGGCGGTGTTGCGGTTGTTCAAGGTCACGCTGGGACAGGCGATCCGATGAGCTCTCGCTTCGTCATCAAGGCGATGCTCGCCTTCTATCTCGTCATCTTCTTCGGCTATCTCTTCGGGCCGCTGGTGTTCATGAGCCTGACGGCCTTCAACACCGACAATTATCCGACCGCCTATCCGTTCGAGGGCTTCACCCTGCACTGGTTTGGCGATCTGCTGAGCGATGTCGACATCCTCGGCGGATTGCAAAACAGCGTGATCATCGGCATCGGCGTGGTGTGCCTGTCGGTGACCATCGGGCTTGCCGCCTCGATCGTCATGCAGCAGATCTACCGGCGCGCCCGCGGACTGTTCTATCTCGTCGTGGTATCGCCGGTTCTCACTCCCGGCGTCATCATCGGCATCTCGACCGTGATCTTCTGGAAGGACTTTTCCGAGTTCACCGGCCTGAAGCCGCTGCTCTATCACGGCGTCCTTCTCTCCATCCTGGGCCAGGCGAGCTTCATCTCGGCCTATACGATGCTCATCATCATGGCCCGCTTGCAGCGCTTCGACCGCCAACAGGAGGAAGCGGCACTGGATCTCGGTGCCAGCTATCCCCAGGTGTTTCGCCATATCCTGCTGCCGTTCCTGAAGCCGGCCCTGATTTCGGCGGGGGTGATCGCCTTCCTGTCGTCGTTCGAAAACTACAACACGACGACCTTCGCCATCCTGGCGGACAAGACCCTCGTCACCGTCATTGCCGGGCAGGTACGCCAGGGCACGACACCCAAGCTTTCGGCACTGGCCGTCCTCATCATCGCCATCACGTTGGTGGGCGCGGTCAGCTACGAGATCGCCAAGCGCCGCGAGGAAGCGCGTGCCAAGCTCGCCCGCGAACAGGCAGCGCTGGCGGAGCGTGGTAGCATGGAGCTCGCACCCGCTTGAGCGGGCAGCGGACGTTTCGGGGGTTACGATGAAGCGCAGGCGGGCTCGCCAAGCGGCAGGACAGGTGCGGCATACGCGCCGTACCCTGTTGAAGCTCGCCGGCATGGCGGCCGCAGCGCCCTGGATCGTGCGCGATGCCTTGTCTTCGTCGGGCGAACTCAACCTCATGAGCTGGAGCGGCTACGACCGTAGTGCGGCTCTGGCCGCTTTCACCTCTGCCACCGGCATCAAGGTCAATCTGCTCGACCAGCCTGATCAGGATTCCATGCGCATGCAGTGCCAGCTGTCGGTGGCCAGCGGCGCCATCGATGTCGCGGAGCCATCACTGGACCGGGTTGGCAGCTGGACAGCCGACCAGCTGGGCCAGCCCTGGGATCTCGCCCGGCTGGCGATGGAGAATTACGAACCCGCGTTGCTCACCGGGCGCGCCGAGCAAATGGCGAGCCTTGCAGGCCAGCGCTATTTCCTGCCGAGCGCCTGGGGCAGCGAGGGGCTGGCCCATGACAAGACGAAGGCACCGATGGCATGGCCCGACGCTTCGCTCGGCACCATCTGGGATCCGCAATACCAGGGCAGGGTTACAGTCCGCGCCCACTCCCCGCTGGCCGCCATGGGCCGCC
>CAZQLF010000405.1:0-3500 GCA_964594035.1 uncultured Rhodospirillaceae bacterium
CTGGCGGCTGGAAGTGCCGTTCGCCATGCCGGGCCTGATCTGGAACATGATGATGAGCATGTCCGGCGGCTGGTTCTTCGTCGTCGCTTCCGAGGCGATCGCCGTGGGCAGCCACACCGTCAGCCTGCCCGGCGTCGGCTCCTATGTGGCGCTTGCCATCGATCAGCGCGATCTCGGAGCCATCGGCTGGGCCGTGCTGACCATGTTCCTGGTGATCCTGGCCTACGACCAGCTGTTCTTCCGGCCGCTGGTTGCCTGGGCCGACAAATTTCGCGCCGAACTCAGCGTCGGCCAGATTGGCCCGGAATCCTGGCTGTTGCGGATCTTCCGCCGTACCCGCCTGCTGAATACGGCGATGGCACCGCTTGGGCGCGCACTCCGCCGCATTTCCACATGGCCTGGCCCGCGTTTTGCCGCCCGGCGGTCAGGCCCTTCCTCGCCGGGGCTTCGTGCTTTGGGCGAGGCCATCTGGTACCTGGTCGTGGCCGCCATTACTGTTTTCATCGTGTGGCGCGCCGCCGTGACGGTCTCGGGCGAATTGGGCTGGCGCGATCTCTGGACCGCACTCGGCCTTGGTGCCATCACCCTGTTGCGCGTTGCCGTGCTCATTGCGCTCGCCAGCGCCATCTGGCTTCCGGCCGGGGTGCGCATCGGCATGAACCCGAAGCTTGCCCAGACCGCGCAGCCCATCGCCCAGTTCCTGGCCGCGTTTCCGGCCAACCTGCTGTTCCCGATCATGGTCTTTTTGATCGTGCGCTTTGGCCTGAACCAGGACGTATGGCTCAGCCTGCTCATGGTGCTCGGCGCCCAGTGGTACATCCTGTTCAACGTGGTGGCGGGTGCCAGCGCCTTTCCCAACGATCTGAAGGACGCAGCCTCCAATCTGCATCTCGCCGGCTGGCAGTGGTGGCGCCAGGTGGGCCTGCCGGGCGTGTTCCCCTTCTACATCACCGGGGCGATCACGGCGTCGGGCGGCTGCTGGAACGCGGCCATCGTCGCGGAGGCGGTGAGCTGGGGCGATACGCATCTTGAGGCCCACGGCCTCGGCGCCTATATCGCCGCGGCCACCGTGCATGGCGATTTTCCGCGCATCGTGCTGGGGATCGCGGTGATGAGCGTCTATGTCATCTTGACCAACCGGCTGCTCTGGCGTCCGCTCTATCAACTCGCCGTGCGGCGCTACACGTTCAACTGAGGAGGGTTCCATGGGCATCGCAGCCGCCATTCTCGAAGTGCGCAATGTGCGCCAGGGTTTCGCGCGCCCCTCCGGTGGCGAGCGCGTCGTCATCGAGAACGTGAACATGCGCCTCGGCGAGCATGAGATCGTGGGCCTGCTCGGCCGCTCGGGCTGCGGAAAATCCACGCTGCTGCGCATCGTCGCGGGACTCGCCAACCCCACGGCGGGCGATGTTGTCTATCTGGGCCAACCGATCCACGGGCCCGCCGAGGGGATTGCCATGGTCTTTCAGACCTTCGCGCTCTTTCCCTGGCTGACGGTGCTGGAAAATGTGGAAGCAGGCCTCGAGGCCCAGGGCGTGGCCGAGCGCGAGATGCGCAGCCGGGCGCTGGCCGCCATCGATCTGATCGGCCTCGACGGATTTGAATCAGCATATCCGCGCGAGTTGTCCGGCGGCATGCGTCAGCGTGTGGGATTCGCCCGAGCGCTGGTCATCAATCCCGCCATCCTGCTGATGGACGAACCGTTCTCGGCGCTGGACGTGCTAACCGCCGAGACGCTGCGCACCGATCTGATGGAGCTGTGGAGCGAGAACAAGCTGCCGATCCGCTCGATCCTCATGGTGACCCACAACATCGAGGAAGCAGTCCTGATGTGCGACCGGGTGCTGCTGCTGGCGGATAATCCCGGCCACATCGCCGCGGAGTTCACCATCGATATCCCGCGGCCGCGCAACCGCCTCGACCCCCGGTTCACGGCCCTTGTCGACAGCATCTATGCCGCCATGACGGCCCGCGTGGTCAACCGTACCGCCGGTGCACAGGCAAAGGCACTGCCGCACCACCTCTCCCACACCTCGGCCAACACCCTGGCCGGTCTGATGGAGGCGCTGGTGGCCGCCCCCTATAACGGCAAGGCCGATCTGCCGGAGCTGGCGGGCGAGCTGCAGCTGGAGGTCGACGATCTGCTGCCGCTGGCCGAAGGCCTGCAGATCCTTGGCTTTGCCGAGCTGGCGGAGGGCGACATCAAGATCACTCAGATTGGCCGCACCTTCGTCGATTCCGATATCGAGCAGCGCAAGCGCCTCTTTGCCGAACAGGTAAGACGGCAGGTGCCGCTGGCAGCCCATATCCGCCGGGTGCTGGATGAGCGGCCCGGCCATCGCGCACCACGCATCCGCTTCGAAACCGAACTCGAAGACCAGCTGAGCGAGGAGGATGCTGCCGAGACCTTGCAGACGGTGATCTCCTGGGGCCGCTTCGGCGAGCTATTCTCCTATGACGATCAGGCGGAAGTGTTCAGCCTGGATAATCCAACGTAACCGCGCCGCAGTTCAAAGACCGAGATCGCTGAGGCCCGGATGGTCGTCGGGCCGCCGGCCAAGTGGCCAGTGATACTTCCGTTCGGCTTCCTTGATCGTCAGGTCGTTGATGCTGGCGATGCGTGTGCGCATCAGGCCTTCGCCATCGAATTCCCAGTTCTCGTTGCCGTAACTGCGAAACCACTGGCCGCTGTCGTCATGCCATTCATAGGCGAAGCGTACGGCGATGCGGTTCTCGCGGAAGGCCCAGACTTCCTTGATCAGGCGGTAGTCGAGCTCGCGATTCCATTTGCGCGTCAGGAAGGAGACGATCGCCTCGCGGCCGGAAAACATCTCGGCGCGGTTGCGCCACCGGCTGTCAGGCGTGTAGGCAAGAGAAACGCGCACGGGATCGCGGCTGTTCCAGGCATCCTCGGCGATGCGTGCCTTCTGGGTTGCGGTCTCGGCGGTGAAGGGCGGCAGCGGGGGACGGCTCATGGTGCACTCCGAGACGGTCACATTCGTCCGGAAACAATAGCATGGTGACAAGCCGGCAAGGCGCGGCTGGACATTTCTGGAGCTGTCAATAAAAACCACCCATGCTCTTCGAACCCGATCGTCACGAACCGCTGATTGAGGCGCCATGGGACGAAGCCGTGGCGCGCGGCTGCATCAAGGCGATCCTGCGCGACGCGATCGACTGCTTCTCCGAGAACGGCATCTGGCCAGCACACCCGCTCGACCGGTCTTCGACAGATGGGCGCGACGATCTCTATCTCGGTGCCGCAGGAACGCTCTGGGCGCTCAATCATCTCGCCGGCGATCCCGCTTTCGCGGCGTTTCGCGCGCCGCTGGACGAGATCAACCGGGCCTGGCTTGACCGCGTTGAAACTGACGGCGGGCCCGGTCTGCTGACCGCGGGAACCGGCATCCTGCGGCTGCGCGCCATGCTGCCGGGAATCCAACCCGTCGCCGAAGATCTTTCCCCCCACATTTATGCGAACGGCGCCAGCCCCGGTCTGG
>CAZQLF010000406.1:0-3496 GCA_964594035.1 uncultured Rhodospirillaceae bacterium
GGCCCGGAGAGGAAATTGCTGATGATGAAATGGTACAGCGACAGCATGAAGGCCAGCAGCCAGGCGGTGATCACCGCCGGCAGGATCAGCGGCAGGGTGATGAGGCGAAAGACACGCGGGCCCCGTGCACCCAGATCCATGGCCGCATGTTCCAGGGTGATGTCGAAACCGCGCAGGCGCGACTTCACCACGATGGCAACGAAGGCGATGTCAAACATCACGTGGGACAGCAGGATGGTGAGCGGCCCCAGCGGCAATTTCATGTCGAGGTAGACCTTCAGCAGGGCAGACCCTGCGATCACCTCGGGCGTGGCGATGGTCAGCAGCAGGATGATATCCAGCAGGCGCTGGCCGATGAAGCTGTAGCGCACCTGGGCATAGGCCATGCCGGTGCCGATGGCGGTGGCCACGCTCGCCACCACCAGGGCCATGACGATGCTGATCTGCAAGGAGCCAGCGAGCCCATCGATGGCGAAGGGATTGAGCCAGGCATCGACGGAGAAGCTGTTCCACACATAGTCGAAGCGGCCCTCCACATGATTGAAGGAGAGCGCGATCATCATGACGATGGGGGCCAGGAGATAGACGATGCAGAAGAAGGCGAGCGCGGTCAGCGCATGGCGGCCGAGCACCTGGAGCACGCGGGAGCCCGAGCGCGGCTTCAGCGGGACGGTGGTGAACTGGCTGAGGGTGGCGCTAGCTTCGGCCATGTCAGCCCGTCAGGTCCTTCGTGCCGAACAGGCGCGAGTAGATGGCAACGCAGAGCAGCAGGCTGAGCATCAGGAGGATGGAAGCGGCCGCCGCCAGCGGGTAGTTGAGCGTCACCATGTATTGCGCCTGGATGGCGTTGCCGATCATCTGCTGCTCGGGTGCCCCCAGCATCTGGGCGTTCACATAATCGCCCGCCGCGGGAATGAAGGTCAGCAGGCTGCCGGCGAAGACGCCCGGCAGCGAGAGGGGAAACACCACCTTGCGGAAGACGACGAAGGGCGAGGCGTAGAGATCGGCCGCGGCGCGCAGCAACGTGGGGTCGATCTTGTCGAGGCTGGCATAGATCGGCAGCACGCTGAACGGAAGGAAGTTATAGGCAAGTGCCAGGACCACGGCGGCCGATGTGCCGATGAGGAACCCATCCTCCGGCATGACATGCAGAAATTTGAGGAACGAGACCACCATCCCGCCATCGCTGAGGAGTGCCAGCCAGGACACCGTTCGCACCAGATAGGTGATCAGGAACGGCACGACGACGGGGAACAGCAGCAGCAGTTTCCACTTTCCTCCGCGGAAGACGATGAAATAGGCGAGCGGATAGCCGATCAACACGGTGAACAGGGTGGCCAGCGCCGCATAGCCAAAGGAGCGGGCAAAGAGATGGCCGTAGGTTGAGAAGGCATTGAGGTAGTTCTGCCAATGCCAGGTGAAGCGCCAATGGGTGACCAGCGAGCCCTGCGACAGCGAGGTCACCACCTGGGCGATCAGCGGCAGCACGAAGAATACCAGCAGCCAGGCAATCCCCGGAAACGCCAGCAAATAGGGCAGGTTGCGGGATTTCGCATTCATGACAGACGGCAGCCCCTCGGATCGATCGTTCTTCTTGTTCGGCTCGATCTTGCGAAAGCTTAGCCGGATTGTCGGGGGGCGTGCAAATCGGCCCCCCCGTGATCATTTCAGGCGCATGGGCGGCCAAAACGCGGCGATTGGCCCCTCATGGTGAGGGCCCTGGCGCATTGCCGCTTGCCTCGCTTCGCCGTTAATATTCTCCCTCGGTATTTGCATCAGGGGGAGCATGCGATGCCGCCCAGAACCATCATGGCGATGGCGGTCTCCGGCCTCGCGCTTTTGATGCTAGCCGCGCCGGCGCGCGCCGACTGCGTCGACGATTGCCAAGCCTCGACCTATTGCGACAGCGCGATGATGGAATCCGGCGAGTGCAACGACAAGCTCGACCAGTGCTACCAGCTCGAATGCAACAAGCCGAGCGAATCCTTCGGCGCCATCGCCTATGGCGCTGGCAGCCAGGCCTATGGCTTTTCCTACGACTCGCCCAATGAGGACGCGGCGTCGAACATCGCCTTGAACAACTGCAAGAAGCATGGCGACGACTGCAAGGTGGTGCTGCACCTCTCCAACAGCTGCGGCGCCGTCGCCGCGGTCAGCAACAGCAACAGCTATGCCACCGGTCAGGGCGCGACCAAAGAGCAGGCCCAGTTCTTCGCCGTGGCCAATTGCAAGAAGAACGGCGGTGGTGGTGCCTGCGAGGTGCAGGTCTGGAGCTGCGCGCTGCCCTAACTTCGATGACCGTCGACCACGCCAGCGGCATGGCGCCGGCGGGCTTCCTCGGCCACTTCCTTGCTGACAATCACCTTGCCGATGGGGGCGAGCGAGATCTCCACCAGCTTGAAATGCGCCCAGCCGAAGGGAATGCCGATGATCGTGATGAAGCAGGCGATGCCGACGGCAAGATGGGCGATCGCGAGCCAGATGCCGGCGAGGATGAACCAGATCACATTGCCGATCAGACCAAGTGGGCCGGTGCCGATATCCTCGCGGCCCGTCAGCTCATAGCGGCTGATCGCCTCGTTGCCGAAGGGAAAGAAGGTATAGACCGCGATATTGAACGCGGCCCGGCCCCAGGGAATGCCGATGATGGAGATGAACATCACCACGGCGGCGATGAGCCAGGCACAGCCCATGAGGAAGCCGCCGCAGATCAGCCAGAGGAGGTTCAGGGCAAGGGTCATAGGCGAAATGTGGTGTGCCTGGCGGGGACTGCAACCCGCTCTCCCTCAGACGTTGCCTTTGGTGCCCTTGCAAACGCCAGCGGCCGGCAACACTCTGCCTGCCGACATCTGCCCATAATATGGATGCCGAAAGAATTTTAATGAGGGGTTTCATTCATGATTGCAGTGACGCGCCGGGCGGCCATCGCAGGCGCTGCTGGGCTGGTGACGATTTCCCTGATGCCAACGGTCAGCAAGGCCGATTCGACACCCGTGGCCGGCAAGGCTGAAGGCACACTCACGGTGAACGGCAAGACCGTCAACGTCACCTATGCCTATGCGCGGTCGGTGCCGGGCTTCGCCGACCCGAACACGCCGGACGTCCAGGTGATCCTGAGCGACGTGCCTCTGGACGCAAACGCGCTCTCCGACGATCTGGCGCGCGCGTGGACCTGGCCAAACAGGGAAAGCTGCACGCGTTCGAGATCACCATCGATGCGTCCGGCACGCCGGTTTCAACATCCTGGCGCCATAACGGCTTCGACGGCCCGATGCCCAGCGGGCTTTCGAGCGACGATGTGTTCACCAAGAAGGTGTTCGACGGCAAGGTAGTCGAAGCCAGCTACAAGAGCGGGCCGAACGACGAGTTCTTCGGCAACACCTATGCCTTCGACGTGACGTTCCACGCCGAGATTGCGCACTGAAAGAGAAATGGTGCCCTGAGTCGGATTTGAACCAACGGCCTACCGCTTACGAAGCGGTTGCTCTACCGCTGA
>CAZQLF010000407.1:0-3493 GCA_964594035.1 uncultured Rhodospirillaceae bacterium
GGGTGGGGGGGGGGGCGGGGGGGGTTGGGAGCCGGAGGGGCGGGGAGCGGGGAAACGGGGGAAGCGGGGAGGGAGGGAGGGGGGGAGGAGGGGAGGCAGGGAAGCAGGGAAGCAGGGAAGAAAGAAAGCCGTGGATGCCCGGCTCAAGGCCGGGCATGACAAAAGGAGAGTAGGCTCGCCCCGCGTTTCAATGACCAATCGTCATGGCCGGGCTTGACCCGACCATCCATCTCAACGCTAGAAATCCTTGCACAGCCTCAGCGAGTCATAGATGGCGGCGTGGATGTTGCGGCTGGCAACCGCATCGCCGACGCGGAAGAGCTGGAATTTGCCCTCAGGGTTCGTCTCGATCCCCTGCGGCTTGCCCTCGACGATGGCCTTCAGATCCATCTGCCCGCGGTTGCGGGAGTGAGGCTTGGAGGCGAAGTAGAGTTCATCCACCGGCAGCGTGCCATGCTCGATGACGAGCTGGTCGATGACGCGCTCCTCCTCCTGATGGGTGTATTCGTTCTTCAGCACGGCGACGAGCTTGTTGCCCTCGCGATAGACCTCGGTCACTTCGTGGTTGGGAGTCATGATTGCGCCGTTCTTGTAGAGCTCGCGGTAGTGGACGGAGAAGTTGGTGGCGCCGAGTTCCTCGGCCACGACGCGGTCATACGTGACGATCTCCACGAGGCTGCCGCGCTTGGCGAGGAACTCGGCGGTGGAGGGGCCCTGATGCTGGCTCTGTGAATCGTAGAGCAGCACATTTTCACCCGGTGAAACCTTGCCGGTCAGGATATCCCAGGTGGAGACGCCGAATTCCACTCCACCCTTGACCATGGTGAGGTTCGGCCTGCCGCCGGTGGCGACGATCACGATGTCGGGCGCTTCCGCCATCACCTTGTCGGCGGTCGCTTCGCTGCCGAAGCGCCGGTCGACGCCGAGCTTGGTCACCTGGCCATCGAGCCAGCGGGGAATGCCGGAGAGCCCTTCGCGCCAGCCGGCTTTGGCGGCGATGTTGATCTGGCCGCCGGCGCGCTGATCCTTCTCGAACAGGACCACGTCATGGCCGCGCGCAGCCGAAACACGGGCTGCTTCCAGGCCTGCCGGACCAGCGCCCACCACGACCACCTTGCGCTTCGGTCCGGTGGACTTGCCGACGATCTGCGGCATGGTTGCTTCGCGGCCCGTCGCCGGGTTCTGGATGCAGAGCGCTTCGCCGCCGACATAGATGCGGTCGATGCAATAACTCGCGCCCACGCATTGACGGATGTCGTCGACCCGGCCTTCGCGCAGTTTCTGCACGATATAGGGATCGGCCATATGGCCGCGGGTCATCCCGACCATGTCGCAATGGCCTTCCTCGATGGCCCGCGCGGCGGTGGCAAGATCCTTGATGTTGTTGGCATAGAAGATCGGCAGATCGGTGATCTGCTTGGTGGCACTGGCGAGATAGAGGAACTGCGCCGGCGGGAAGCTCATATTCGGGACGTTGGCGGCGAGTGCGGCGTGGGTGAACACATTGCCGCCGACGACGTTCAGGAAATCGAGATGGCCGCTGTTCCCGAAGCGCTTCAGGATCTCCAGGCAATCCTCCATCGAATTGCCGCCCTCCAGCAGGTCATCGCCGGTAATGCGCAGGCCAATGAGGAAGTCGTCGCCAGCCTGCTGGCGTGCCTTCGCCAGCGTCTCGAGATGAAAGCGCATGCGGTTCTCGAGGTTGCCGCCATATTGATCGGTGCGCTTGTTCGTGACCGGACAGATGAACTGGTCGAACAGATGGCCGGTGAAGACGAACTCGCAGCCGTCGAGATCGCCCTCGCGGCAGCGCCGCGTCGCAGCGGCGTAGTCGTTCTGCGCCCGGTCGATGTCGAAATCCTCCATCTCCTTGGGGAAGGAGCGATGCGAGGGCTCACGGATGGCCGAAGGCGCGATTGTGGGGAACCAGTTCTCCGTATCCCAGCGGGTGCGCCGGCCCATATGGGTGAGCTGGCACATCAGCTTGGCGCCATGCTTGTGAATGCGCGCCGAGAATTGCTTGAAGTAGGGAATGATGGAATCGTCGGCGACCGAAAGCTGGCTCCACATCGAGGCCGGGGAATCGATCGAGACCGAAGACGAGCCGCCGAACATGGCAAGGCCGATGCCGCCCTTGGCTTTTTCCTCGTGATAGGCCTGGTAGCGCTCCTGAGGCTTGCCATCCTTGCCATAGGCGGGGGCGTGGCTGGAGCCCATGACGCGGTTGCGGATGGTGAGATGCCTGATGGTGAGCGGTTTCAGCAGCGCGTCATAGGCGGCCACGAGGATGGAACTCCCAAGAGATACTCATCGGCCAATTATGGCTGATGCGGCACCGAAAGGGGAAGTTCAGGCAGCCTCGCGGTGGAGGGCGATCCCGGCGATCACCGCCGCAATACCGGCGCATTCCAGCAAGCTCGGCATCTGCCGGAGCACCAGGATGCCGATCACGGTCGCGGTGGCCGGCAGCAGTGACAATAACAAGGCAAAACTAGCCCGCTTCAGCCGTGCCATGGCGAACTGGTCGCAGACATAGGGAATGACCGAGGAGGAGACACCCACGCCGATGGCCGCGAGCAGCAAGACAGGGCTGGCGAAGGCAGGCGCGGCCTGGGCGATGCCGATGGGGAGCGCCGCCACCATGGCGATCATCATGGCGGCGGCCAACCTGTCGATGCCTTTGGCGCCGCCGCCGTCTGCGATGCGATGGCCCAGCACGATGTAAAGGACGAAGAGCGCGCAATTGGCGAAGGCGAAGAGATAGGCAAGCGGAACGCCGTTAAAGCGCAGTTGCGTCAGGAGATAGACGCCCGCGGCGGTGATGATCAGGGCGGCATAATTGCGTGCCGTGTGCGTACCCCAGGCCGCCAACGCAATGGGCCCGAGAAATTCGATGGCGCCGACGGTCGCCAGGGGCAGCCGGGCGATGGCTTCGTAGAAGCAGCAATTCATCGCCGCCAGAACGATGCCGAGGGCAGCGATCCTCAGGCGATCGGCACGCGAGGGTAAGCGAAGAAACCGCCAGGGCCGCCGCCACAGCGCAAAGATGATCGCCGCCGTGGCGATGCGCAGCCACGCCACGCCCAGCGGCTCGATGCGCGCGAACAGCAGCACGGCAAACGCCGGACCCAGATAGTGGAAGACCGCGCTGACCAGGAAGAAGCCGGGTGGCGGCAGGCGCTCGCTGAGCGATGGGGCCGGGGCGGGGACGGACATATCCATGGCAGGAAACGATCTGCTCTTCGTCGCGGGTGGTCCATGGCGCGGACGATCCGCTGGTGCCCGTCGAAGGCGGCAAGGACACGGCTGCGTCGATCCCGGGCTGTCAACTCGTGATCGTGCCGGGCATGGCGCATGATTTCACCAACGCGCTGGTGCCCGTCTATCTCGAGCATGTCGGCGATTTCGTCGCCGGCGTCGAAGCCAAAGCGAAAGCGGCCTGATCATGTCAAAGATTCGCGCCAACGGCATCGAGATCGAATACGACGAATTG
>CAZQLF010000408.1:0-3487 GCA_964594035.1 uncultured Rhodospirillaceae bacterium
GTGACCCTGGCCGAATCCCGCGCCGGGCTCGGGGGCCGGGTGACGCTTGAATCGAAACTGCCGCGCGTAGCAGCCTGGGGTCGGGTACGCGACCACCGGCTCCAGCAGCTGAACAAACTGGCGAATGTCGAGATCTACCTCGAAAGCGCCATGACCGCTTCCCAGGTTCTCGAATTCGGCGCAGCCCATGTGGTGCTGGCAACCGGTGCGACCTGGCGGCGCGATGGTGTTGCCCGCTTCCACCTGAAACCGATCCCGATTGCACGTGCAATGCCGCTGTTCACTCCAGACGATGTGATGGCGGGAGCAGCGCCAAAAGGTCATGTCGTGATCTATGACGACGATCACTACTACATGGGCGGGTTGCTGGCGGAAAAGCTGGTGGCGCTTGGCTGCCGGGTGACGTTGATCACACCGGCCAGCGAGGTCTCGAACTGGACCCGCAACACCATGGAGCAGCATTTCATCCAGGGGCGGCTGCTGGAGATGGGGGTTGCGATCGTGACCGGCCGGGCCGTCAGCGAGGTACGCAAGGATTCGCTTCTGAGCGTCTGCGCCTTCACCGGGCGGCCAGCGGACATGGCGGCCGACGCGGTCGTGATGGTCACGGCCCGGCTTCCTAACGAATCGTTGACGAACGAGCTCGCCGGGCGGCGTGGCGATTGGCAGGCGGCCGGAGTGGTTTCGGCCACGGCGATCGGCGATGCCCGCGCACCATCCACCATCGCAGCGGCGGTCTATGCCGGCCGGCGCTATGCAGAGGAATTCGAGGCGCCGCCCATCGGCGATGCCGTTCCGTTCCGGCGGGAGGTTACGGGGCTGGTACCTCTCTAGAACGGGGGAAACCCCAGCCTTACCTAGCGCGCCGTTCCTGTCTTATAGTGCCGTCGTTGTGCTGGCTTTCGGGGGATTCGATGCGTTTGCGGCTGTTGAGAACAGCGGTCATCGGCCGGTTGGCCGTCGTCCTGGCTGTCGTTCTGGCCTTGGGCCTGTCGGGTCCATGGGCGCGCGCCGACGAGCCCATTCACGTTACCTTCCTGCATTTCAACGATGTATATGAGCTGCTGCCGGCGGCCGGCAAAGGCGGCCTGGCCGAGGCGGCCACCATCGTGCGCAATCAGCGGGTGCGCAACATCAACACCATCGTGACCTTCGGGGGCGATGTGCTGTCGCCCTCCTTCATGTCGGGGCTGACCCGCGGCAGCCAGATGATCGACATGCTGAACGGCATCGGTGTCGATTACGCGGCGCTGGGCAATCACGAGTTCGATTTCGGCCCGACCACGCTGCGTCAGCGCATGGCGGAATCGGATTTCGTCTGGCTGGTGACCAGCGTGAGCGAGGATGACGGTACGCCATTTGGCGGAGGCAGTGCCGCCGCCATCCGCCGCATCGGCCCATTCACCATCGGTTTCTTCTCGGTGCTTTCGACGGACACGCAGACACGCTCGAACCCGGGACCGCATGTCCATTTCACCCCGCCGGTCCTCGCTGCCCAGCAGGCGGTCAAGGCGCTGCGCGACCACGGCGTCGACGTCATCGTTGCGCTGACCCATGAGCCGGTTGCCGACGACAAGACGCTGATCGACAAGGTGCCGGGCATCGATCTTGTGCTGGGCGGTGACGATCACGAGCCGATGACGGTGCAGGAAAATGGCACCTCCATCATCAAGGCCGGCCACGACGCCGAGTTTCTCGCCGTTGTCGATCTCACGCTTGAGCGGGTCGATGGTCAGGTGAAGGCGACGGTCGCTTCCCATCTCGTGCCTACCCTGGGTGCGAAGCCCAATGCCGCGCTGATGAAGAAGATCGATGCCTACAACGCGGATTTCGCCGACGAGCTTGCAGCACCGATCGCCACCCTCGATACCGACCTCGACAGCCGGGCGAGCATTGTGCGCAATGCCGAAAGCACCATGGCCGACGTCATCGCGCAAGCGCTGCGCAGCGAAACCGGCGCCGATGTGGCGATCATCAATGGCGGCGGCATCCGTGGCGACCGGTTCTATGCAACGGGAACGACGCTGGTTCGCAAGGACATCCAGAGCGAGCTCCCCTTCGCCAATCTCGCCGTGGAAATCGAACAGACCGGTCAGCAGATCCACGACGCCCTGGAGAACGGTGTTTCACTGTTCCAGGACAAGGCGGGGCGCTTCCCGCAGGTCGATGGTCTTGCCTATACCTTCAATCCGGACCGGCCGCCCGGCAAGCGCATCGTCAGCATCACGGTGGCCGGCGCGCCGCTCGATCTGCAGAAGACCTACAAGGTTGCGACCAACGACTTCATGTCCAATGGCGGCGATGGCTACACGATGATGGTCGATGCCAGGCGCCTGGATGACGGTGTCGAGAAACTGCTGACCGACATCGTGACCGACTATTTCATCGGCAAGGGCCGCATCGGCCAGCAAGCTGACGGACGAATCCGCCAGGTGAAGTAACGCTCAGCGCACGCCTGCGGGCGGTGTGTAGAACTTGTTGCCGGAACTGGCGAGAGCCTGGCGGATATCGACAAGGCTCGGGCTCTTCTTCATCGCCCTGTCCGCCGCTTCATAGGTGGCCTGGCGGTTGTTGCGATAAACGGCGTCGGCATTGTCGGCCGCCCAGGCAATCCAAACCGCGGCGATGATGCACCATTCGTCGGCTGCTTCCGGCGGGAACACCCCATCCAGCAGCGCCTTGGCAACGCCCTCGGCAACGCCGATCTGGGCAGGCCCCCAGTTCATGGTCTCATGCACCTCGCCGCGCAGGTCGGCCTTGCCGCAGAAGAGGGTGATGGGCTTCACCGGCACGTTCGGCTTCAGGATCGCCATGAAGGGGATATAGCCCTGGCGAGGGGCGGCGGCAGCCGTTGCCAGCGCCGTGCCGACAGGGCCTGTGCGCGGTCCGATATAGAGATTGATATGCGCCGCGTTGGGGCTCTCGCCCACCAGGGATTCCCCGATATACATGCCTTCTCCCACTGACGGAGGGATTGCCGGGCTGTGATTGTCGCCCGCGCCCCGCATTTGCCGCAACCCATGTATGGCCGGCCAGCCCCTCGACCCTGTCCATCGGGCAGGCTAGCTTGAGCGGCCTTTAACGATACAAAGACGCTTTGCGATGGCCAAATCCAATCCCCAGCCGGTCGATGCCGCCGTGATCCCGCGGTTCGGCGCGATCCCCACCTTCATGCGCCTGCCCTATATCCCCGATCCGGCAGCACTCGATATCGCGCTGATCGGCGTGCCCTGGGATGGCGGCACCACCAACCGCGCTGGCGCCCGCCATGGGCCGCGCGAAGTGCGCAACATGTCGAGCTTCATCCGCAAGGTGCATCACGTCAGCCGCATTGCGCCTTATGAACTGTGCCGGATCGCCGATCTGGGCGACGCACCGGTCAATCCCATCGATCTTCTGGACAGCCTGAAGCGGATCGAAAAGTTCTTTGCTCACCTCCCAGCGTCGGGTACATCACACCTCCCGCGGGGCGACGTCAACACTAGTA
>CAZQLF010000409.1:0-3453 GCA_964594035.1 uncultured Rhodospirillaceae bacterium
GGGCGGCCGAACTCACCCAGGAGCAGCAGCGCTATGCTGCCTCCGATGTGCTCCACCTGCATGCACTGCGCGCGAAGCTCGATGACATGCTGGTCCGCGAGGGGCGTAAGTCCTTGGCGGAAGCCTGCTTTTCCTTTTTGCCCACCCGCGGTACTCTTGATCTGGGTGGCTGGGCGGAACCCGACATTTTTGCCCATTAGGGCACGACTACCCCTAGAATGATCAGTGATCCGGCGAGGGGAGGGGACCAACGGCCATGAAGGCGGTCCGTTCGATCCAAGATGCCACCGCCGATCTCGCAGTGGCACAGCGTGTATTGCGACTGGAGGCCGAGGGTCTGAAAGCCTTGGCGGCGAGCCTCGATGCGCGCCGTTTGGCCCAGGCCTTCGATTTGCTGATGGAAATCCGCGGCCGGGTCGTGGTCACCGGCATGGGCAAGAGCGGTCATGTGGCACGCAAGATCGCAGCCACCCTGGCCTCGACCGGAACGCCTGCTTTGTTCGTGCATCCCGCGGAAGCAAGCCATGGCGATCTCGGCATGATCGCCTCGCAGGATGGGTTGATCGCCCTCTCCAATTCCGGCGGCACGGCGGAGCTTGCCCCCATCGTCGCCTATGCCAAACGCATGCGAATCCCGCTGATTGCCATCACCAGCGCCACGGACAGCACGCTGGCCGAAGCTGCCGATATCGTGCTGACCCTGCCGCGCGCCGAGGAAGCCTGTCCTCACGGTCTTGCTCCCACGACATCCACCACCATGATGCTGGGGCTGGGCGATGCGCTTGCCATCGCCCTGCTGGAGCGCCGTGGCTTCACCTCCAGCGATTTCCATGCGCTCCATCCCAGCGGCCATCTGGGCCAGCAACTGCGCCGGGTCGACCAGCTGATGCATGGCGGCAACGACATGCCGCTGGTGGCATTTGGGACGGCCATGAGCCAGGCGATCATTGAAATGACGGCCAAGCGCCTGGGCTGTGTCGGCGTGGCGGAGAGAGATGGAACGCTCCAGGGCGTCATCACCGACGGCGACCTGCGCCGCCATATGGCGACGGATTTGCTCGACCGGCGCGTGGAAGAGGTCATGACCCGCAATCCCCGCACCATCCGCCCCCAGGCAACGGTCGCCGAGGCGGTGGGGCTGATGACCATGGTCGAACCGCGGGTCACCAGCCTGTTCGTTGTCGAGGGCGGGCGCCCTGTCGGCCTGCTGCATATCCATGATTGCCTGCGGGCGGGTGCGCGATGACGACCGCCACGTCCGACACTCCCTTCATCCGCCGGCCGAAGCCCCCGCACCTGCAACGCCGCACCAGGATCGTGGCGGCGATGCGGCTGATCCTGCCGGCGATTGCCGCCCTTCTGTTGGCGACGCTGGCGCTGTGGTCGCGCCTTGGTCTCGACACCACCAGCTTCCGCCTGTCCATGGATGGGCTGGATTTGAACAATCTCGACACGCTATCGATGAGCAATGCCCATTTCGAAGGGCTCGACGACAAGAAGCGGCCCTTCAGCATTTCGGCGGAGAAGGCAACGCAAATTACCCAGGACGCCGACACCATCGATCTCACCCAGCTGCAGGCCGACATGACCATGAAGGATGGCGCCTGGCTATCGCTTACCGCCGATAGCGGACGCCTGCAGCGCACCAAACAGCTGCTCGACCTGATGGGCCAGGTCAATCTGTTCCACGACCAGGGTTATGAGCTGCATACCCGCAACGTGCATTGCGATCTTGCCAAGAACAGTGCCGAAGGCCATGACGCGGTGCAGGGCCAGGGTCCTTCCGGCGAGTTGACCGCCGAAGGCGTGCAGGTGTTCGACAGCGGTCAGCGCGTCGTCTTCCTTGGCCACACCCGTTTGCTGTTCTACGGCGACAGCCAGATGAGCGCGGTGCCGAAGCCGTGAGAACGAACGCTCTCGTGGGCTTCCTTTTCGCACTGCTGCTGTCGGCGCCGGCTTTCGCGCAGCAGAGCGGAACATCGACGAACAGCAGCGGCGCGAACGCCAGTTCTCCCGCTTCGCTGCTTGGGCTGCCGACCGATCTCGGCGGTGGTGCCATGGGCGGCGGCAGCTCCGGCTCCAGCAGCAATGGTCCGGTCGAGATCGATGCCAGCGAGGGCGTCGAGTGGAACCAGGACCAGAAGGTCTATATCGCACGCGGCAACGCGCGCGCGGCGCGCGGCGATACCCAGATCCTGGCCGACAGCCTGATCGCCCATTACCGCGGCGACCCCGCGGGGCGCACCGATATCTACATGGTGGAAGCCGTCGGCCATGTGGTGATCACATCCAAGGATTCGAAGATCGTCGGCGACAAGGCTGTCTACAATCTCGACAACGGCAGCGCTGTCCTCACCGGGCGCGACTTGCGCGCTTCCTCGAAGGATCAGGTGGTCACTGCGCGCGACAGCATGGAATACTGGGAAAAGCAGGACGCCGTCATTGCGCGGGGCAATGCGGTCGCTGCCAATGCGCAGCAGCAGGTGAAGGCCGATACGCTCACCGGCTATTTCCACGAGGTCGGCGGCAGCAAGAAGCTCTATCAGGTCGAGGGCGCCGGCAATGTCGTGATCACCAGCAAGGGCAGCGTCGTGCGGGCCGCCAAGGCGATCTATAATATGGACAGCGACATCGCGACCCTGGAGGGGGGCGTGAAGATCAGCCGGGGCAAGAACCAGATCAACGGCGAGCACGCGGTCTATAACCTGAAGACCGGGCAGGCCAAGATCACCGGCGGGGGCACCCAGGTCAAAACCCTGCTCGTTCCCGGCAGCGATAGCGCCTTGCCGAAGACCCCGTGAAACCGGCGTGAACGATATCGCCCATAAATCCACCAAGCCTGAGGCCATGCAGGCAATGCTGGCCCCGGGCCAGGCTCATTCGCCGGAATCCGACGATAGCGGCCTGGTGGTGCGCAACCTGATCAAGCAGTTTCGCAAACGCCCGGTGCTGCGCGGCGTTTCGCTGTCGCTGAAGCGCGGCGAGGCGGTGGGCCTGCTCGGCCCCAACGGCGCCGGCAAGACCACCTGCTTCTACATCTTGACCGGGCTGGTGCGGCCCGATTCGGGCCATATCGAGCTCGACGGTTACGACATCACCGAACTGCCGATGTATCGCCGCGCGCGTCTTGGCATCGGCTATCTGCCCCAGGAAGCCTCGATCTTCCGCGGACTGAATGTGGAAGAGAACATTCGCGCCGTGCTCGAGGTGGTCGAGCCCGACCGCGCCCGGCGCGAGGCGCAGCTCGACGAGCTGCTCGCGGAATTCTCGATTGCCCATCTGCGCCAGGCGCCGGCATTGGCGCTGTCCGGCGGCGAGCGCCGGCGCTTCGCGATCGCGCGCGCACTGGCGACCAGGCCTGCCTTCATGCTGCTGGACGAGCCGCTGGCCGGCATCGATCCGAGAGCCTTCGGCCAACTCCGCCCTCTGGTGTCGCATATCCAAGGCCCCCGC
>CAZQLF010000410.1:0-3451 GCA_964594035.1 uncultured Rhodospirillaceae bacterium
ACCTTCATGAACGTGCCCTACGTGGCCGATCTCGATGGGCTCGATGCCGATTTCGCGGTCATCGGCATGCCTTATGGCGATCCCTACACGATCGACGAGGTGACCAACGACCAGACCAACGCGCCGACAGCGGTGCGGCGTGCGACCCAGCGTCTCAGCCCGTTCGATCACTGGGACTTCGACGTCGGCGGCACGATCTTCGACGGCAAGCTGATCAAGGTGGTGGATGTCGGCGACATCCCGGGCGAGTCAGGCGATCTGAAGGCCCATTACCGCAAGGCGGAAGCGGCAATGCGCAAGATCCTGAAGGCGGGTGCCATTCCCATCACAATCGGCGGCGATCACGGCGTGCCGATCCCGGTCTTCCGCGCTTTTGAGGAGCACGGACCGATCACCCTCATCCACTATGATGCGCATCTCGATTGGCGCGATCATGTGAACGGCGCGCGGGAGGGCTATTCCAGCCCCATCCGGCGGGCAAGCGAGATGGCGCATTTCAAGGACATCTTCCAGATCGGCCTGCGCGGCCAGGGCAGTGCCCGGCCCGAGGAAGTCCAGGCGGCGCTGAAGCGCGGCTCTCACCTGATCAGCGCGGCCGACCTGCACCGCGCCGGCGTCGAAGCCATCCTCCAGCGCATTCCCGCTGGTGGGCGCTATTACGTCAGCATCGATGCTGACGGGCTCGATCCTGCCGTCATTCCGGCCGTGATGGCGCCACAACCCGGCGGTATCACCTATCTGCAGGCGATCGATCTGATCAAGGGGCTGGCGGCCAAGGGCAAACTGGTGGGCATGGATTTCGTCGAGCTCACCCCCATTCGCGACGTAAACGAAATCAGCAGCCTGACCTGCGCGCACATCATTTTGAACTTTATCGCCGCTGCGGTGCGCAGCAGCTATTTCGGACAAGCGTAAGGTTTAGGCCGGGGTAGCCTCCGCCTCCGTGCCGAAGACGAGCTGATTGCCGTCGGGATCCAGTACGTCAAAATCGCGCATGCCGTAAGGATAGGTCTGCGGTTCCTTCACGACCCTGGCCTTGCGGTCGAGAAGCTCTTTGTAGAGTTGGTCGACATCGCTGACGAAGATGCAGATTGCGCCGTTGCCGGGCAGGCGCTCGGTGCGGTTGGCAGCGATCAGATGCAAGGCGACTGCATCGCGGCAGAGGCAGGCGTAGAAGGTCGGCTTGCCGTATTCGAAGGTGACGTCGAATCCCAGGATGTTGCGGTAATGCGCAATGCTGGCGGCAATGTCGCGCACGGTGAAAACCGTCGCCGCTCCCGCCATCATCTTCTTGCTGTCTGATTCCGGCGGCATCCCTTTCTCTCTTTCGCCGAGGTGCTAGACGTTCAGCAGCAGATGCTCACGTTCCCAAGAACTGATAACGCCCTGATAGGCATCCAGTTCCGATTGCTTGACCAGCTGCATGGCGCGGATGAACTGATCGCCCAGAATCGGCTTCATCTTCTTGCAATTGGCGAAGCGGTGCAGCGCGTCATAGAGCGTGCGCGGCAGGGTGTGGGGCAGGCGATAGGCGCTGGTCTCGATCTGCTTCGTCGGCTTCATGCGCTCGATCATGCCGAGATAGCCGCAGCCTAGTGACGCCGCGATGGCGAGATAAGGATTGGCGTCGGCGCCGGCAAGACGGTTCTCGACGCGGCGCGCCGGTCCTTCGGCCACCGGCACGCGCAAACCCACCGAACGGTTATCCACGCCCCACTGCACGTTGATCGGCGCGTCGGAGAAGGGCCGCAGCCGGCGAAACGAGTTCACGTTGGGCGCCACCATGGGCATGACCTGGGGCAGGAAGCGCTGCAGCCCGGCGACATGGGAGCGGAACAGCGCCGTATCCCGGCCCAACGTATCGGCGAACAGGTTGCGCCGGCTATCGATCTCGAGGACCGACTGATGGATATGCATGGAGCTGCCGGGCTGGTTGGCCAGCGGTTTGGCCATGAATGTCGCATAGATGTTGTGGCGCAATGCTGCCTGGCGGACCGTGCGCTTGAACAGGAAGGACTGGTCGGCAAGGCGCATGGCCTCGCCATGATTGAAGTTGATCTCCATCTGCGCTGCACCCGCTTCATGGGTCAGCGTATCGATGTCGATGTCCTGGGCTTCGCAGTAGTCGTAGACATCCTCGAAGATCGGATCGAATTCATTGGTCGCATCGATGCCGTAGGATTGCCGGCCCGTCTCGGTGCGTCCCGAACGTCCCGCCGGCGGCAGCAGCGGCAAATCGGGATCCGTGTTCACCTGCACCAGGAAGAATTCCAGCTCCGGCGCTACGATGGGCAGCCACCCCTTTTCCTCGTAGAGCGAGAGCACCCGGCGGAGAACCTGGCGTGCCGACATGGCCACCGGCGTGCCATCGGCGTTGTAGGCATCGCAGATGACCTGGGCCGTCGGCTCCTGATACCAGGGCACGATGCGGATCGTCTCGGCATCCGGCTTTAGATAGATGTCCGGATCCTGATCACTGGCAATGTCGTCGTAGTCCTCGTTGTCGGAATACTCGCCCGTGACCGTCTGGATGAAAATGCTTTCGGGCAGCCGCAGGCTCTCATCCCGGGCGCTCTTGATGAACTTGGCCGCCGGCAAAATCTTGCCGCGGGCAATGCCATTGATGTCGGGCACAAGGCACTCGACTTCGTCGATCTTGCGCTCCGTCAGCCACTCTGCGAGGTCGGTCATGATTGCCTTCCGGGGATAGGCTTACGGCTAGCATGCCCGTCGAAAGTTTGGCAAGCCGGGCCAAAAGAGAAGGGATCATGAAAGCCGCAAGTTCAATAACTTACGGCGCGATCTGCGGTCCCGATTTTGAAGGGATCGGGGTGGCCTAATCCGGCCGCCCCGACCTTTCAGTTCAGGATGCTCTCGACCGGCGTGTACTTCAGCTTGAGGGCCTCCGCCACCGCCTTGTAGACGACCTTGCCGTCATGGACGTTCAGGCCGTTGCGCAGGTTCACGTCGTCCTGGCAGGCCTTGCGCCAGCCCTTGTTCGCCAGTGCGATGGCATAGGGCAGGGTGGCGTTGTTGAGGGCGAAGGTCGAGGTCCGCGCCACGCCGCCCGGCATGTTGGCGACGCAATAATGGACCACGCCGTCGACGACATAGGTCGGGTCGGCATGTGTGGTCGCATGGCTGGTCTCAAAGCAGCCGCCCTGGTCGATGGCGATGTCGACCAGAACCGAACCGTGGCGCATGCGCTTAACCATGTCCTTGCTTACTAGCTTAGGGGCAGCGGCACCCGGCACCAGTACGGCGCCGATGACGAGATCGGCACCCAGTACATGGCGCTCGATCGCGTCCACGGTCGAATACACCGTGGTCAGCGAGGCACCGAACAGTTCATCCAGCTCGCGTAACCGGTCGATGGACCGGTCGATCACCGTGACGCTGGCCTCCATGCCGATCGCCATGCGCGCCGCATGCGTGCCAGAGACCCCGCCCC
>CAZQLF010000411.1:0-3440 GCA_964594035.1 uncultured Rhodospirillaceae bacterium
GTTGGGCCGAGACCGGGCGCCGCTTGGTGCCCGGCAGCTCTCAGATCGCCGCGGCGAAGCCGTACACGCTTGTACTGCCGCTCCCGCAGAAATGGAAGGTGCCGAACACACCATTGCCCGCAAGCAGCCGCTCGCTGACCGCTACGATGGCGCGGGCGATTTCCGCCGCCGCCGTCGGGCATCCCTGCTGATCATCGACGATGCGAAGCGGCTCGCCTTTTTCCGCGCGCGCCAGCATGGCGAGGACGAAGTTGCGGCCCGCGGGGGCATAGACCCAGGAGGTGCGCAGGATGACATGGGCGGGTAACGCCGCGCGGATGGCGCGCTCGCCCGCCTCCTTGCTTTTGCCATAGACCGAGAGCGGATTGACCGCATCGTCCTCGACATAGGCCCCTTCCTTGCGGCCGTCGAACACGTAGTCGCTCGAAAGGTGGATCAGCGGAACGCCGAGATGCGCGCAGGCGGCCGCGGCCGCCGCGGCACCGTCGCGGTTGATGGCAAATGCTGCCTCCTGCTCGCTCTCCGCCAGATCGACGGCGGTGAAGGCAGCCGCATTGATGACGAGTTGCGGGTGGAGTTCGCCGATCGCGGCCTGTGCTGCTTCCGGCCGGGCAAGATCGATCGCTTCGCGTCCGCGGCAGAGGGCCTCGATACCATGCGGCCATGATGCGTCGGCCAAGGCCATGGCGACCTGGCCTTTGCGGCCCAGCACCAGCACGCGGCTCATGAACTAGATCGCCAGGCCAAGACGCTCGCCGCCATAGCGATCCTTCATCGCCCGCTCAAGCCAGCGGGGATTGTCGAGATACCAGCGCACCGTTTTTTCGAGCCCGCTGGCAAAGCCCGCGATGGGGCGCCAGCCGAGGCTGCTGCGGGCATGACTCGCATCGATGGCGTAACGCAAATCATGTCCCGGCCGGTCGGCGACGAACTCGATCAGCCGTTCATGCTTTGCCTTGTCTGGCCGCAGCCTGTCGAGGATGGCGCAGATCGCGCGCACCACCTCGATGTTCGAACGCTCGGATCCACCGCCGAAATTGTACTTGCCGCCGGGCTCGCCCTTCTCCAGCACAAGGGCCAGGCCGCGCACATGGTCCTCGACATGCAGCCAGTCGCGCCGGTTCAGACCCTTGCCATAGACCGGCAATCTTTTGCCGGCCATGGCGTTGACGATTGTCAGCGGGATCAGCTTCTCGGGAAACTGGTAGGGGCCGTAATTGTTCGAACAGTTGGTGACGATGACCGGCAGCCCATAGGTGTGATGCCAGGCCCGCGCCAGGTGATCGGCCGCGGCCTTGCTGGCGGAATAGGGCGAGTTGGGCTGATAGGGCGTGTCCTCGCGAAAGGCGCCGTCCTCGCCCAGGCTGCCATAGACCTCGTCGGTCGAAACATGGACGAAGCGGAATTGTCCGCGCGGCTCGTCAGTCAACGCCCGCCAGTACGCGCGCGCGGCCTCCAGCAGGCAATAGCTGCCGAGGATGTTGGTTTCGATGAAGGCGGCGGGGCCATCGATGGAGCGGTCGACATGGCTCTCGGCGGCGAGGTGGAGCACCGCGTCGGGCCGGAAATCGGCGAAGAGACGGGCCAGCGTTTCCCGATCGCAGACATCGCCTTTCTCGAAGCGGTATTGCGGGTGCCCGGCCACTGGCTCGAGGGAATCGAGATTGGCCGCATAGGTCAGTTTGTCGAGGTTGAGGAGAGCGGCATCGCTTTCTGCGATCAGATGGCGGCAGAGCGCCGAGCCGATGAAGCCGGCCCCGCCGGTAACCAGAATCCGGCGCGCCATCAGGCTGGCCCTTGATGGCGGAAGGGCAGCGGATTGAGGTCGCGCAGGCGCGGCCAGCGGCGGTCGCGGTCCGAAAGGCGCACGGCGTCGGGCCCGAACGGCCAGGCGATCGCCAGATCCGGATCGTCCCAGGCAATGCCCTTGTCGCTGGGGCCGTCGTGGAAGTTCGTTACCTTGTAGCTCACCAGCGTGTCGGCGACGCGATTGCAGATGCCATGGGCAAAGCCCTCCGGCACGAAGATCTGGTTTCCCAGGTCGGCGCTGAGTTCCACCACCACCGAACGCCCGAAGCTCGGTGAGCCGGCACGGATATCGACAACCACGTCCATGGCGGCACCCCGCAGTACGCCGATCAGCTTGGCTTGCGCGAAGGGCGGCGTCTGGAAATGCATGCCGCGCATCGTGCCGGGTTCGCGCGAGAGAGCGACATTATCCTGGACGAAGTGCCGCTCCAGCCCGGCGGCCGCCAGGTCGCGGGCGTTGTACCACTCGCTGAAATAGCCCCGGTCGTCGCCGATGCGCTTCGGGACATAGACTTTCACGTCCGGCAGGGCGGTCTCGATCACTTTCATACGCAGGTCCCCTCCGGGCCGCATTCTCGCCCGCCCATCGGGGGAAATCCATGGGCGGAGATCCAGGAATTGTAGAAGCTTGCCGGAGGTTCTGTGGCTCAGGCGTAAAGCGCCGGCGATAATTTGCGATCGGCGGCGATGATTTCGCCAGCGACTTTGGCAACGGCGGGCCTGGATCCCACGCGCTCATACCAGTCTTCCAGCACCGGTGCCGTGCCCAGACGCGGGCCCTTGAGACGCAGCGCCCAGAACAACATCATGAACATCGCGATGTCGGCATAGGAGAACGTCTGGCAGAAATAGTCCCTGCCCTTGAGCTGATCGGCGATCTGGTCATAGCGGGCCGTGAGCGCGCTTTCCGCCAGCGTCGCCTCGGCATCGCGCCGCTCGCGGCGCTGGGCGTCGCTATCCGGCGGCTCCGAGCGGTGCATGAACCGGGCCACCAGCGGCAGCAGGACTTCATCGGCCATCAGCTCCACCAGGCGTCCGCGGGCACGGGCCTTCGGATCGGCCGGCCAGAGCGCAGGCTTCGGATGGGCATCCTCGAGATATTCGAAGATAAGGGTGGAATCGAAAAGCGTGAGGTCGCCATCGATCAGCACCGGCACCTGGGCCTTGGGGTTGGCTGCGAGCACCGCGGGGTGCTTGGGCGAATAGCCCTTGGCCTGCGTGAAGGCCACCATCTCGCGATCGAAGGGGATGCCCTTTTCATGCAGGGCGATCTCCACCTTGCGCGAGAACAGGCTCAGCGGACCGGAATAGAGCTTCATGGCTTGCTCCCTGGTTGACACCAGAACAATACAAGAACACGAGGGGTTTCGCTAGAACGCGATTAGGTGCGTTTTGGGCCCATCTGGCGTCTGAGGTTCCCGGGGATGGGAAATGGCGGCGCGCCTCCTGCCGGCCCGCAAAACCCGCCCTCAGGCGCTCTTGACCAGGCGGCTATAGTCGCGCGTGCGCTCACCTTCGGTGAATCGGCCGATCGACTGGTCCAGCCGGTCGCCGGGCCACAGCAGGCTCATCGCCCCTTCGTCCGGCCAATAGGCCGTGGTGTAGAGGGTGCCGAAGCCTCGTTCATAGGC
>CAZQLF010000412.1:0-3425 GCA_964594035.1 uncultured Rhodospirillaceae bacterium
CAGGCGGCGGATCGCCATGAATCCCCCTTCCCGGCCGACGACCTCGTCGGACAAGGTCTCCACGGCGACGATCCGTTTGGGCTGCATGCGAGGATTCTACGTGGTACGAACAGTCCGTGCCGGCCTTGCTGGTCGCGATCTTTCTGACGACGGCGTCGGCCACGGCGTCGCAGCCGACCGCCGCCATCGTCGCGCCGGCGGAAGATGCGCGCACGGCGTTCGAGCGCGGCCGACGCCTCTACGAGACCGGCACCGACATGCCCGGCGCGCGCACCGCGCTCGACGAAGCCATCCGCCTGGACCCGTCGTACGCCGAGGCATACCTCTACCGCGCGCTGGTCGTGCAGGAGAGCGGCGGCGTGCGCGCCGCGCGCGCCGATTACGACTACGCCGAGAAGCTTCGCCCGGACCTGAAGGAGATCCATCGCTACTTCGGCGAGGCGCTGGCCGAGGCCGGCGAGATCGACGCCGCCGAAGCCGAGTACCGCGCGGCCTTGGCGATCGATCCCGGCTACACCGACGTGATCTACCTGTACGGCAAGCTCTACCGGGACAAGGGGCAGCTCGACAAGGCGATCGAGCTCCTCGAGCAGCACGCCGAGCTCGAGCCGAAGGGCACCGCGCACCACGTGCTCGGACAGATCTTCCTCGAGAAGGGCGACGTCGCGCGCGCGCGGAAGGAGTTCGAGCTGGACCTGGCCACCGACGAGTCCTGCTACGAGTCGCGCATCAACCTGGCGGGCGTGCTCGCCGACCAGGGCGATCTGAAGGGCGCGCGCGAGCAGTACGAGCGGTCGCTCGAGTTTCATCCGGCCGATTACCGGGCGCTGGCCGGGCTCGGCAAGGCGTACCTGGCGCTCGGCGATTACGAGATGGCGATCGGCACGCTGCGCAGCGCGCTGGCGCTGTCGCCCGACGATCGCGAGAAGCAGGCGGCGCTGTCGCGCGCGCGATCCCGGCTGAAGCTGCAGTACGCCGGACCCCGGTACCCACCGCGATGCGGCCGGGGCTGGGCGGAATGCCGTCCTGGCCAAGGCGGCGGCCGCTGATCCCGGGCACCTGAAGGAAACGAAACGACGCCAGCGTGCGCAGCGGTTCCTTGCCGGCACGCATCCCCCGTAGCTGATCCACCGTCGTCACCGAACAGCGAGCGCAAGGCTTTGTCAGATCGAACCGCACGGGGCCGATCTGAATGCTGGCCCACTCGTCCTCTACCCAGGCTTCGTCATTGGCGATGACAATGTTGGGCCGGAAACGATCCATGGGCAGGGCTTCGCCCAGCCGCTGATTAAAATCGGCAAGCGAGGCCGTGGTGCAGACCAGCACAGGATAGGCGTCAGCGAAGCTCGCAATATCGCCGGGCTTCGACCAGCGCGGATCGACGGGACGGATCGTGTCGCCCTGGTAGACGAGCCGGCAGGGCGCCTTCAGAAAATCGCTGAACCAGGCATTGGCTGCGGCCGATGCCGGATATGCCGTCATTTGATCGCGCCACAGCGTCACCGGCACGCTCTCGCTATGAGCTGGTGGACTGACGCGCAGAGCGGGCATGCCCCGCGCCTCAAAATTCAGCACCCCGCCCTCGGCGCCAACGCCGATCAGGGCAAGGCGCGGTTCTTCGCGCTGGCTGATGAATCGGCCCGTCGCGTCGACCAGCATCCAGCGCCGGTCGCCGACAAAACCCTCCGCGATAACCGTGGCCTCGCTGACGGCGCAGCCCTTCATGGCCTTGACAGGATAGATGTGGAGGCTCTCAACGCGCATGGCCGGCTGCGCTCGCGTGTCTTGGTTCAATGGTCCAGGATCTGGATGTTGCGCCCGTCCTGGCGCAGGGCATCCTGCGAGAGTGTCTTGCGCAGCGTCGGATCTGCCGTGCAAAAAAGACCGGCATAGGGCACGCCGTCCTTGCCCACGAACAACGATTGGACCTCCCAGACGATAGTCGGTGTATCGCGCCGGTAGAAACGGCTGCCGACGGCGATCTCGCCGGCGGGCCGGCGACGTTGAAGCGACGAGAAAATCGCGAGATTCTTGAGCATGGCGCGCCCGGGCTGGTCGAAAGAAGGCAGCGATAATGTCATCGCCGGCCGGCCCGCGCCAAGGGGTTTTCGGCACCAGCGGGCCCGCCCCGACTACCCTGAAGGCGCGGACCCGCACGATAATTGCCTATCCGTTTGTCGCCTTGAACTTGTCGATCTTCTCCTTGAGTTCCGTGTATTCCTCGCAACTGCCGCAGACCTGCTGCAGCACGGCAAGGCGCTCTTCCGCTTTGGCGGGCAGTTTCATCTCGAGATAGAGCTCGCCGAGATACTCGTTCGCCCCGATGTGGTTAGGCTGCAGGCTCAAGGCTTTGTCGTAGTACTCCATGGCGCCGGTCTGATCGCCCAGCTTGCGCTTGCTGAAACCCATCAGGTTCAGCACGTCGGGATTGTTGGGCTGTGTCGTCAGGACGTTGTTTAGATGACTGACGGCGTCCTGGTAGGACTGCTGGGTGATCGCCGTCTGGGCCAGAGCGTACTCGGCATTGGCGCCGGTGTCGTTGTTGATGGTTAGAATCTGTCCGTCGGTGCCGGCACCGACGCTGCTGCCGCTGCTGCTGCTACCGCTCGCGTTTCCGCCACCGGCACTGCCGCCGCCGCCGCTGCCCCCACCGCCACCTCCGGCGGCGAATGACAGACTGAGCGGCAAGGCCACGGCCAGCACTGCCGCCAGCGCGATCGTCGATCGGAGATTCTGTTTGGTCATTTCCCTTCTCCTCGTCTGAATACTGGGCTCGATCCTGACTGCCTGCGCCACGTTGCGCGAGCAGCCAGCGGCATCGATCATCGGAAACCAACGCAACGCGATTTCGGATGAGCGGCGCCGTCTACGTTGACGAAGAGAGGATAAGGAAAGTCAGAACGTCCGTTGAGCGGGGTTCACGCATCTGTGACGCTAAGTGCGCCTGATGTGAACACGCAAGGTTTGATTAACCTGTGGCCGGTTTGGCCTCTAATTTCGGCCACCACCACCATGCCGACCGCCGCCCGTCCCGCCCATTTGGCCGCCGCTCATGGCCCAGTTACCGGACGCACCTGCGCAGACGAGGCTGGTGCCCTGGCACCCGGCGCCGCCCTTCGGGCCGGATGTGCCGTTCGTGCAAGCTACCGCAAGCAGCGCCAGCGCGACGGAAAGAGTTCGCAGGTTTCGCATGACAGTTCCTTTATTCACAATACACGGCGGCACCAGAAGGGACTCTCCGGCCAGCGCCTTTCCATCGCGTAAACGGCGCGAGACTCGGCCATGAAACGATGCAGCCCGGCACTGGCCCGCTTGGCATAGCCGCGGCGAAGATCGCATGCTTCGCTGTCTGGGGGATCATCGAGAAGATAAACCAGCTGCTGCGCGAGGGCGCGATCTCACCCAACCGCTATCGGCCGATCCGC
>CAZQLF010000413.1:0-3420 GCA_964594035.1 uncultured Rhodospirillaceae bacterium
ATCCGACCGGCTGTGGCAGCACTTCTTTTGCGGCCATGATGTCGCCGACCGCGATACGCGGCGCAGCGGTATAGCTCGCAGCCTTCAGCTTCTCCTCATTGCCCAGTACCTGATCGACTTCGGGCATGGCGGCGAAACTCGCCGGGTCGATCTGGGCAGCACAACCGGTGACGAGAATACGAGCATGGGGCTTGTCGCGCCTGGCCCTGCGGATTGCCTGGCGCGCCTGGCGCACGGCTTCGGCCGTCACCGCGCAGGTATTGATGACGATCGTGGCCCCGGGTGCGTCGTCGAACCCGGCGGTGGCCGCGTGGCCGCGGATGATCTCGCCTTCATAGGCATTCAGCCGGCAGCCAAAGGTGACAATTTCCAGCAAGAGAAGATCAGGCCGGCAATTCGCCGGCGAAGCTGGTGGCAACCGGCCCGGTCATGCGGACATGGTTGTCGGGCAGCCACTCGATCTCGAGCGTGCCGCCATCGAGAATGATCTCGCCGCGCCGGCCAGTGAGCTTGCGCCGTGCCGCGGCGACGAGGGTGGCGCAGGCGCCTGTGCCGCAGGCACGCGTGATGCCCACGCCGCGCTCCCACACCCGCATGCGCAGGCGATTTTCGCCGATCAGGCTGGCCGCCTCGATATTGGCGCGTTCAGGAAACAGCGCATGGTGCTCCAGTACCGGGCCGAGCGCCTCGAGATCGATCTTCTCCGCATTCTCGACAAAGAACACCGCATGGGGATTGCCGACATTGACGCCGACGCCATCCCGCAGCGCGCCGAGAGCAACATCGAGATGCAGGGTATCCATGGCGCGGGCCAGCGGAATTTCCCGCCAGTCGAGACGGGCCGGTCCCATATCGACGCTGACGCGGCCTTCGCCCGCAGCTTGGGCATCCACCAGCCCCGCCATGGTCTCGATGATCACATGATCGCGGCCGGACTCCTTCATCAGCAGATCGGCAATGCAGCGCAGCCCGTTGCCGCAGGTCTCGACCACGCCGCCATCGGCGTTGCGCACGCGCATGAAAGCATCGGCCAGCCGGTTGGTGGCGGGCTCGATGGCGATCAGCTGATCGCAGCCCACACCGGTGCGGCGGTCGGCGATGTTGCGCGCGCGATCTTCGCTCAATTCGATGGCGCGCTTGCGTGCATCGATGACGACGAAGTCGTTGCCGAGCCCGTGCATCTTCAGGAAGGGTGTGGCAGTCATGGCGCCCGGTATATGGCCCGGCGCCCTTGGCCTGTCCAAGAGATTCTTGTTCCGCCGTCGAGGTGACGGCCGACTGGCATCCGCGCTAACGTCGCCCTGCCATGGATTCGCCTGTTATCGGCCGAAGCGCGCCTGTCCGCATCGCGATCTTCTATTTCATTTTCTTCATGGTCATCGGCGTGTACCTGCCATTCGCGCCCAGCTACTTTGCGCTGCGCGGCATGGGCGAGGCGCAGATTGGCGCGCTGATCGCCGCTATCCAGCTCTCGCGCATCATCGGCAATCCGCTGATCGCGCAGGCGGCCGATGCCTGGGGCGAGACACGGCTGCCCATCATCCTTTGCTGCGTTCTAAGCCTCGCCGGTTTCAGCCTGTTTCCTCTGATCGGCGGATTTCCGGGCCTGCTTGCCCTCAGCCTGGCGCTGGGCTTGATCTATACCGCGGTCATGCCGCTGAGCGACGGGCTGACCCTGCGGGCTGCCGCGCTCGGCGGGTTCGACTATGGCCGCGTGCGTCTCTGGGGTTCACTCGGTTTCATCGTCGCGTCGAGCGGTGCCGGCATTTTGATTGCGGCTTATGGGGCGGGTCTTGCCGTCTGGCTCATGATCGCGGCATGGGTTGCGACGGCGGCATCATCCTTTGGCCTGCCGACCATGCCGCGCGAGCGGCGCGGGCGTGGCCGCATGCTAACGCTGCTCACCGACAAGCGCTTCCTGCTGATGCTGGCAACATCCGCAAGCATCCAGTCCTCGCACAGTCTTCTCTATGCCTTTGGCACGATCCACTGGACGGTGGCGGGCCACAGCACGGCGACGATCGGCTGGCTTTGGGCGGAATCTGTGATCGCCGAGATCGCCCTGTTCGCCGCGGCCAAGCGCTTCCTGCCGCATCTGCCGCAGCACTGGCTCTTCGTCATCGGCGGCTCGGGCGCGATCCTGCGCTGGGTCCTGACTGGGCTCGGCACGGCATTGTCGCTGCTTATCCTCGTGCAGTTCCTGCATGCCCTCAGCTTCGCGACCACGCATCTTGCCGCCATGACATTCATCGCCCGGCGGACGCCGCCGGGCCTGCTGGCCAGCGCCCAGGTGCTGCATTCCATCGTTGTGGGAACGGTGGTGGGGCTGGTCACCATCGGTGTCGGCGGTCTATACGAGGCGCTGGGCGGGGCCGGGTTTTATGTGATGGCGGGCCTCGCTCTGCCCGGATTGGCGCTCGCGGTCTTCGCCGCGCGGCGCGGCGATGGGGTGGGAGACGAGCGGATCAGGAGGACGGGATGAAAACGCCGCTGAAGCAGTTCCCTAATTTCCACGTCCTCAATCATCCGCTGATCCAGCACAAGCTGTCGCTGATGCGCGACAAGTCGACGCCTACCATCCTGTTCCGCCAGTTGCTGAAGGAGATCGCCCTCCTCATGGGCTATGAGGTGACACGCAACCTGCCCATGACCGAGGTCGAGATCGAAACGCCGGTTGCGCCCATGGTGGCGCCGATCATCAAGGGAAAGAAGATCGCCGTGGTCGCCATCCTGCGCGCCGGTCTCGGCATGGCGGAATCGATGATCGAGCTGATCCCCTCGGCGCGCGTCGGCCATATCGGGCTCTATCGCGATCCCAAGACCAAGCGCCCGGTGCAGTATTTTTCGAAACTGCCTGAGACCGAGGGGCGCATCTTTATCCTCTGCGATCCCATGCTGGCGACCGGCCATTCAGCATCCGCCGCCGTCGACGTGCTGAACAAGGCGGGCGTTGCCGATAGCGACATTCGTCTGCTGGCGCTGGTCGCGGCCCCCGAAGGGGTGGAAGTGCTGATGAAGGCCCACCCTGGGGTCGAGGCCTACGCCGCGGCGCTTGATGAGCGGCTCAACGACCATGCCTATATCGTGCCGGGCCTGGGCGACGCTGGCGACCGGCTTTTTGGTACGAAATGAGGGTCGGCACGAAATGAGGCTGCCGGCCTCGGGCTATCGCGCCATGCCTTGGAAGAATGGCCAGGGCATCACCCATGAGATCGCCCGCGAACCGGCGGCCGGGGATCCGTTTCTCTGGCGCCTCAGCATTGCCGAAGTCGCGGCCGATGGCGACTTCTCGCCCTTTGCCGGCATCGATCGCACCATCAGCCTGATCCAGGGCGCCGGCATGGGACTCGATTTCACCGAGGCGCCGGCCAGGCGCAACCACGAAAAATTCCGGCCCTCCGGATTTTCCGGCGACAGTGC
>CAZQLF010000414.1:0-3415 GCA_964594035.1 uncultured Rhodospirillaceae bacterium
CTCACTCTCTCGAGGGTGCCGCAGAGGTGGAGGTTCGGCAGGATCTCGACCCGCCCGCCGATCGATACAACGACCAGGATCAGAATCAGCAGCAGCAGCGAGTTCTTTTCGATGCGCGCATGCGAGATCATTGCGCGGCCTCCACGGCCGCCGCGGCGCTGCCTGTCAGCGCCGGCGCCGTTTCCGCCACCTCGCCGCGCGAGGTTCGCCAGAGGTTGTAGACCATGATCAAGGCGCCGCCGAGATAAAGCAGCCCGCCGAGGACGCGCACGATATAGAAGGGGTGCATCGCCGCGACCGTCTCGGCGAAGGAATATTGCAGGAAGCCCTGGTCGTCGTAGGCCCGCCACATCAGGCCCTGCATGATGCCACTAACCCACATCGCCGCGACGTAGAGGACGATGCCCAAGGTCGCGAGCCAGAAATGCCAGCTGACCAGGCGCAGCGAATGGAGCTGGCGCTGACCGAACATCTGCGGGGCCAGGCAATAGAGCGCGCCGAAGCTGACGAAGCCGACCCAGCCGAGCGCCCCCGAATGGACGTGGCCGATGGTCCAGTCGGTGTAGTGGCTGAGGGCGTTGACCGAACGGATCGACATCAACGGGCCCTCGAAGGTCGACATGCCGTAGAAGGCGATCGAGATGACCAGCATGCGCAGCACCGGATCGGTGCGGAGCTTGTCCCAGGCCCCCGACAGCGTCATCAGGCCGTTGATCATGCCGCCCCAGGAAGGCATCCACAGCATGATCGAGAAGGTCATGCCCAGGGTCTGGGCCCAGTCGGGCAGCGCCGTGTAGTGCAGGTGATGGGGGCCAGCCCAGATATAGAGGAAGATCAGCGACCAGAAATGGACGATCGACAGCCGGTAGGAATAGATGGGGCGTTCGGCGCGCTTCGGCACGAAGTAGTACATGATGCCGAGGAAGCCAGCCGTGAGAAAAAAACCGACCGCGTTATGGCCGTACCACCACTGGGTCAGCGCGTCCTGCACGCCGGAGAAGAGCGAGTAGCTTTTGTAACCGAAGAAGCTTGCCGGCACTGCCATGTTGTTAATCAGGTGCAGCATGGCGATGGTGACGATGAAGGCGAGATAGAACCAGTTGGCGACGTAGATATGCGGTTCCCTGCGGCGCGCCAGTGTGCCCAGGAAGATCAGCAGGTAGACGACCCACACGATGGTCAGCCAGATGTCGACATACCATTCGGGCTCGGCGTATTCGCGGCCCTGGGTCACGCCCATGACATAGCCGCTGGCGGCGAGCACGAGGAAAAGCTGATAGCCCCAGAAGACGAACCAGGGGGCGATTTCGCCAGCGAGGCGCGCCCGGCAGGTGCGCTGGACAACGTGGAATGAGGTACAGATCAGCACGTTGCCGCCGAAGGCGAAGATGACGGCCGAGGTGTGGACGGGGCGCAGCCGGCCGAAACCGAGCCAGGCCTGCCCCAGATTCAGCACTGGAAACGCCAGTTCGAGCGCGATGTAAACGCCAACGAGCAGGCCCACGACCGCCCAGAACATGGAAGCGATCACGCCCGCCCGCACGACCGCGTCGTTGTAGCCGGTGCGCTCCTCGCCAACGTTGTCGAAGTAGAAGCGGACCAGGGCAAATCCCGCCATAACGGCGGCGCCGGCGGCGATCAGCATGTGGACATAGAACGGCGTATCGACGGCATTGGCCGCCAGGAACAGAGCGAGGATGCCACCAATGGCAACGAAAAACATCGCGAGCCAGTTCATCGCACCGAGCCTCCGCAACCCCGGACGTCCCCTTATCGTCCGTCTGCGGCGGTACCTCATTGATCTAGGTCAAGCGCGCGGCGCGCAATCGCGGCAGCAGCATTTTCACAGCCAGAAAGTCTGCGATACGCCGGCTATCGTGCGTGTCAGCCGCAGCGGATTGCGCCGTCAGGTCCCTCGCCTATACTGACGATCTTGGACTCCTGGAACCCTGCCCAATACCACCGCTTTGCCGACGCCCGGCTGCGCCCGGCGGTTAATCTGCTGTCGCGGATTCCGCTCGAGGCGCCGGCGGTTATCTACGACCTTGGCTGTGGCAGCGGCCGGACGACGGGGCTTCTGGCCCGGCGCTGGCCGCAGGCGCGCCTTGCCGGTATCGATTCCTCCGGCCGGATGCTGGAGACGGCACGCAAGGATTATCCCGGCATCGACTTCATCCAGGCCGACCTCGCATCATGGGTGCCGTCGGCGCCAGCCGACCTTCTCTTCAGCAACGCGGCGCTGCACTGGCTCGACAATCATGCTGCCCTGTTTCCCGGGCTGATGCGCCAGGTGAAGCCTGGCGGCGTGCTGGCGATCCAGATGCCGCATAATCACGACCAGCCTTCGCATCGCGCGATGGCTGAAGCCGCGGAAGCCGGCCCCTGGGCGGCGAAGCTCCGGCCCGTCTTGCGCCATGCTCCGGTCGCCGACATGCCTTTCTATTACCGCATCCTGGCGAAGGAGGCGGCCCGCCTCGATATCTGGGAGACGACCTATCTGCAGGTGCTGGAGGGCGAGAACCCGGTCGCCGAATGGACGAAGGGAACAGCGCTCGGCCCGCTACTCGCAGCACTCGCGGAGCCGGAACGCAGCGCCTTCGAATCCACCTATCGCGCGCTGATCGCCAAGGCCTATCCGCCCGAGGCGGACGGCCGCACGCTGTTTTCCTTCCGCCGCCTGTTCATCGTCGCCGACCATGCTTAGCCGGATCGATGCAACGGTGATGCGAAGCCGCATCGATTTCGCCCGGCTGCGCATGGGGGCTGCTTTCCTTGTCGGCCTCACGATCCCGCTTTCCGTCAGCGCCTCGGAAATCATCACGGCACTCGCGCTGGCGCTCGTGCTGGTGGAACGCCCGCCGCGCGACGCCTGGTTGGCGATCGCGCGCAATCCCGTCGTCTGGGCAAGCCTCGCTCTGTTCCTGTTGCTGACCCTGGCGATTTCCTACAGCCGCGCACCCCTGCGCGATGCGGTGCATATCTGGCTGAAATACCGCGAGCTCATTTATCTGCCGCTGCTGCTGCTGCTGTGCCGTGACCGGCCGGCGATGCGCGCGGGCCTTGCCGGTTTCCTGCTGTCCGTGGCGGCGATCATCCTCGCCAATCTGGCGGTCAGGATCCTTTTCCCGGGCTACCACGTTTACAGCTTCTTCGGCAGCTACATCATCGAGGGCGTGCTCATCTGCCTTGCCTCCTACCATCTGGCGGTCGAGGCGATGGTCAACCCGAAATGGCGGCGCGGCGCGGCGATTGCAGCCGTGCTTGCCTTGCTCGACGTGCTCTACCTCGAGGTCGGACGTACGGGCTATGTCGTGGCGATCGCTCTGGCACTGCTCTTTCTATTTCAGGTGCCGCCCCGCCGGTGGATACTCCCCGGACTCCTGCTGATCGCGGCCATCGCCGGCGGCGCCTTCTT
>CAZQLF010000415.1:0-3394 GCA_964594035.1 uncultured Rhodospirillaceae bacterium
AATCTTGGGGCGTTTCGAGGAGCGGCATGAGGCGCACGACGGCATCGAGAATTGCGCCCGGCAGCGGACTGACGGCCATACCGCGACCAACGGGAACCGGTCTTGGCTTCGGCAGGCCGGGCTCGGCCATGAGGTCGCGGATTCGGCGAGGACTTATATCGAGCACGAGGCCGAGATACGGCTCATCGTGGGATGCGCGCATCACTTGGGAGATGACCGGCAAGTCAACCGACGCCACGAGGCAGTGAGCATGGTCGTAATCGAATGTGTCGTCACCAACCATGACGCGTTTGGCGCCTTGCGCGATCAGAGAAAGAGCTGGTTCATAGACACCGTGAAACTGGGCACCGGGCGTGGAGCGGCGGAATAGCGTAAGTGCCGGAATACTTGTCTGATGCCCGCCATCGGATGTTGCGAATCGACCGACCATGGTGGCCAGCTGACGCTGCAAGCGCTGAAATTCAGCCGTCGGCCAGGTCGTTGAGGTACCTGATAGATTCATCTGCGAATCCCCAGCACGCATCTAACAAGGATAGGCCGTTTGGCGAGAGGGCGCGAGAACTCGAGCGGGAGATTTGCAGGATTGGACAATAAATCGGCAGGAATACCACCTGTTACAACCGTTTTTTTCCAACTGGAGAGTGTCCGATCGGCCAGTGCCGGTTTGTACGGGGCTATGCCCCCCCCGGAATTCACTATGGCGGATACAATGACCGTCTATACCGCGATATTTCAGAGCTGGGCCACTGACGGATCACGCGAGGAGCGCCTGATCATCTTCTTTGAGCTACCACCCGGAAGGCTTCCATTGCAGGAGATGTAGACGTACGCGCCAAGCGGACATGGCGAATATATGAGTACACGCCCTAGTCTCCCTGCGGCTCCAGCAGCCCAGGGTTTTCCGTCACCTCCCAGCGCCCGTTAACCGCGCCGCAGGCGACCGGCACCACCATGACGCTCGGCAGATAAAGCGGGCGGTTCTTGACGATCTGCGTGGTGGCGTAGATGCGGGTCTGGCGACCGCCCTCTGCTTGCGAATAGGCGAGGCCGAGCCCCGCCGCGAGCTCGTCCGGGGTCGCCCAGTGCAGTTTCAGCACGATGACGGGGCGGCCCTGCTCGTCGGTTGATTCCCAGCGTTCGACCGCCGGAAGCTCCGGCTTGCCCAGTCCCACATGGACCTGGCCATCGAGATCGATGCCGATCTGCTTGGCCGCCTTCGGATTGACGCGACTGCTGTCGCCTCTGAGCTCTTCCGCCCATATCTCCAGATGATCGGCGTTCACCCAGGATTGCGGCCCGCCATGATCGCGACGGGGATCGTAGATCTGCACCACCAGATCCTGGAAATCTCCGACAAAGCGGAGTTCCGCTTCGCGGCCGGAATCGTTTTTGCCGTAAACGAGATTCCCGCTTTTGCCATCGAGCTTCCAGACCGATGCGCAAGCCCCCAGCGCCGTTCCCTTCTCCGGCAGCGGATTGCCGGTGACCGAGCCCGTGTCGGTGCTGGTGAATGGCACGCCGATGCCGCCCAGATACCCCTTCTCGATGGGCTTGCCGAGGCGCTTCTTCAGCCTTGTGCAGGCATCGTCATCGTCGTTGACCTCGATCGTATCGTCGATGGCGAGCTGGTTTGCCGTCATGTGCGCGACGTCGACCCAGCCATAAACGCCATAATTCGGATCGGTACCGCGAGAACCGCAATACTCGCTGCGCAGCGTATGCTGCGGCGACAGCGAGATCGTGTCGATATTCTCCCAACGGTCGTTCGACCCGCCGTCCTGGAGATGGATGAACAGGTTCGGGCCGGTATGTATTTCGTCATAACCCACGCCGGCGGCGCCATAGCCATCATTGCACAGCGCGAGGAGCAGGCGCGGCTTCTCGCCCTCGATCAGCCAGTACTCGGCGCCGCCGTCATTGTCGCCGCTGTCGGTGTGGCAACCTTCCTCGGGCGCATTCTTGTCCTTGTCGGCGAGGCCCAGGTGAAGCTCCGCCACGAACAGCGGCACACCGGCATCCGACTTGCCGGCCGATTCCAGCCGGGTCATGCGGCAGGTTGCACGCGCGCCGCAGATCTGCGGCTTGATCTTGGACATGTCGGCGGCGGAGGCGGCAAACGCCAGCACCGCACTTCCCAGAACGGCAGCAAGCAAAATCCGACCGGCGATCATGGGCACTCCCCGATTTCCCCGTGAAGGATTATACGGCGCCCACCGGAAGCGGCCGAAAAGAAAAGGGGGCCATTCGGCCCCCTTTTCCGTTCGCGCCTGTGGCGAGCGCTATTGCATCGCCGCGGCCTTGTCGAACACGTCATGAGTCCAGGCGCCTGTCGGCTCCTTGGTGATGACCGGGGCCGACTTGCCGGACATCAGGATCTTCACCGTCCGGTCATAGGCGGCGGGATCGAGCCAGCCGGTACCCTTCGCGTTGGTGCCGACGAGCTTGGCGATCTCGCCCATCATCTGCTTCTGGTGATGCTCGGTCTGGGCACCGGTCGTATCGTTCTTCAACACGATCATGGCGGCATCATCGGGGTTGGCCACGGCCCAGTCCCAGCCTTTCATCGACGCCTTGATGAACTTTGCCAGCTTTTCGACCATCGCCGGATCCTGGAGGTTCTTCTCCAGCGTGTAGATGCCATCCTCCAGCGTCGCCACGCCCTGGTCTTCATACTTGAAGACCACGAGCTGATCGGCGGGAATGCCCGCGTCGATGACCTGCCAGTATTCGTTATAGGTCATGGTCGAGATGCAGTCGGCCTGCTTCTGCAGCAGCGGATCGACGTTGAAGCCCTGCTTCAGCACCGTCACGCCGTCCGGGGCGCCGGTCGTTGGGATATTGAGTGTCGCCATCCAGGAGAGGAAGGGATACTCGTTGCCGCTGAACCAGACGCCGAGCGTATGGCCCTTGAACTGCTCCGGCGAGGTGATGCCGGTTTCCTTGCGGCAGGTGAGTTCCATGCCCGACTTCTGGAAAGGCTGGGCGATGTTGACCAGCGGAATTCCCTTCTCGCGGGTTGCCAGCGCCGAAGGCATCCAGTCGATGACCACGTCGGCGCCGCCGCCGCCAATCACCTGGCTGGGATTGATGTCCGGTCCGCCCGGCTTGATGTCGACATCGAGTCCGGCATCCTTGTAGAAGCCCTTCTCCTTGGCGACGTAATACCCGGCGAACTGGGCCTGGGTCACCCATTTCAGCTGCAGCGTCAGTTTCTCCAGGTTGGCGGGCGCGGCGGGCGCCGTGCTCGCGGTGCTGGACATCGTTGTCGAGCCCGTCGTCGTCGTTGTGGCCGGCGCTGTATTCGTCGTGCTCGACATGGTTGTCGAGGCTGGCGGCTGGGCGCCCTGGCGTGTCGTGAAGTACCAGGCAGCCAGACCACCCACGATGATGATGG
>CAZQLF010000416.1:0-3393 GCA_964594035.1 uncultured Rhodospirillaceae bacterium
GGCGACAGCGAAACGGTCTGGTTCGAGGGCAACTATGCCGATTACGAGGCAGACCGCAGAAAGCGCCTGGGCGCGGAAGCCGACCAGCCCCATCGCATCCGCTTCAAGCCGCTGACGCGCTAAGCGGCCAAAGCACAAAGGCCCGCCGAAGGCGGGCCTTTTTAATTCGTTCGCGCCGCAGGATTACTGGCTGTTGACCTTCTGGCGCAGCGCGTCGAGCAGGCCCTTCACCGTGCCGCCATTGCTCTGAATGGCGGAAGCGAAGTCCGAGCGGTGGGTCGTGCGCAGGCTCACGCCCTCAACGAGGAGGTCAGTGATCATCGGCTTGCCGCTCTCATCCTCGACGCGCCAGTCGAGCCGGATGATATCGCCGTTCGGCTGCTGGATGGTCGAGGTGACGACAGTGCTGCCATCGTCATTGGCGCGTGCATTGCCCACGGTGAACTTCTGGCCGGAGTACTGCGCGAACGCCTTGGCGTAGGACTGCGTCAACAGTTTCTCCAGCAGCTGCTGGAACTCGGTCTGCTGGTCCGGCGTGGCGAGCTTCCAATAGCGGCCGAGCACGAATTTGCTGATGCCCAGCATGTCGAAATTCGCCTTGAGCAACGAATCGAAACGCGCCTCGCGATCGGCCGTCGACATGCCCGAGCCGGTGAGCGAGCTGATGGCGTCCGTGCCCAGCCCGTTGATGAACTTCTGCGCATCGCTCGTCGAGACGGCGGCGCGGGCGAGGCCCGTCGCCATCAACAGGACGGCAAGGCTCAAGCCCAAGAAAACGCGGCGCTGCATGGTCTCAGTTCGACTGCGTGACTTGTGGATCGGAAGGCGTATCGAAGTGCAGGGTTGCCACCGGATCGTTGGCATTCTCGCCATCCTTGATCGCATCATTGCGGTGCTGGCGATAGAGGCTGCGCATCGTGGCGTAGTAATCGACCGCGCCCTTGCGGATCGCATCCAGGGTATCGAGGTTGCGCGCGCGAAGGTCGATGCCCTCCAGGGCCGTGCGAACATAGGTCAGCTCGTCAACATCGTAGTGGGCGAAGACATAACCCCAGGGATCGATGACCGAATCGACACCCTTGCCCGCGAGGTCACGCGGGTTGGAGGGGCCGAGGACCGGAACTACCAGATAGGGGCCCTCATCCACGCCCCACACCGCCAGCGTCTGGCCAAAATCTTCGTCGTGGTATTTCAGGTCGAACCAGTCGGCGGCGACATCGAACAGGCCAGCCACGCCGAGGGTCGAGTTGATCAGGAAGCGCTTGGCGGTGATTCCGGCGCGGTTGACTTTGCCCTGGAACAGGTCGTTGGCGAAGATCACCGGACCGTTCAGATTGCGCAGGAAGTTGTGGACGCTGTGCTCGACCGGCGTCGGCAGGATGGCGTCGTACCAGGAGGCGATCGGCTTGATCAGCAGTTCGTCGAGCGCGTAGTTGACCTCGAAGAAGTACCGGTTCATCGGCTCGAGCGGGTCGTTGTTTTCCTTGTAGACGGCGAGCTCGTCCGGATCAGTCGGTGGAGTTGCGCAACCGGACAGCGTCACCGCGGCAACGAGGCCGATAATGGCGGGGAGGCGGAAGAGGCTGGCGGCGAAACTGGGCATGATCAGTCGATTCCCCCTACTCGAGACTCGCGCACCGCCTCAGATACCGGATAAGCAACCGATGCCGACAGATCAGCGACCTCCCATCCGGTCGCACCCGCCTGAAACCGGCCATCCCGAAGCCTTTTGGCACGTCGCTTTACGAGCCCTTTTGCGGCACGACTCATGGTGTCGTGCCGGTGCAATTTGGTAGCATAGCGACCCTGGCTTTGCCAGAGCCGACCCGCCGACTGAATCTTTCAAGTGACGCCCCTGTGGCAGAAATGTCGCAGGCGTTAAGCGGCGTTTACACCATGGTTTCCGCGTAGTGGCAGGCGACCTGCCGGCCATCCACGAGCCGAAGCTCCGGCCGTCTGGTGACGCACTCATCTGTGGCGTAGGGACATCGCTTGTGAAAGGCACAACCTGTTGGGGGGTCGATCGGCGAGGGCAGTTCGCCGCGCAGCACGATCCGCTTGTTGCGTGCCTTTGGATCGACGGCGGGCGTGCTGGCCAGCAGTGCGCGGGTATAGGGATGGCGCGGGCGGGTGAAAATGGTTTCCTTGTCGCCCTGTTCAGCCGGCCGGCCGAGATACATGACCATGACCTCGTCGGCGATGTGACGCACGACCGAAAGGTCATGGGAGATGAAGAGATAGGCGAGGCGGTATTCCGCCTGAAGGTCCATGAGCAGGTTCAAAACCTGCGCCCGGATCGAAACATCGAGGGCCGAGACCGGTTCATCCGCCACCACGATCCGCGGATTCAGCATCAGCGCCCGTGCGATGGCGATGCGCTGGCGCTGGCCGCCGGAAAACATGTGCGGATAGCGCGTGTAATGCTCCGGCCGCAGGCCGACCTTGGCCATCATCTCGCGCGCGGCGGTCTTGCGCGCCTCGGCCCCGAGCACGGTGTTGATGATCACCGGTTCTTCCAGGATCGTGCCGACCTGCTTGCGCGGATTGAGCGATCCGTAGGGATTCTGGAAAACCATCTGCACAACAGGGCGCAGCTTGTGCATCGCCTCGTCATTGGCGGTCGTCACCTCGACGCCATCGATCTTCAGGCTGCCGGCGGTCGGCCGCTCGATCATTGTGACCATGCGCGCCAGCGTAGACTTGCCACAGCCAGATTCGCCGACGACGGCGAGGGTCCTGCCGGCGGCAAGAGTGAAGCTGACGCCGTCGACGGCCTTCAGGCTCTTGGCGTGGCGCAGCAGCCCGCCGCCGATCTCGTAGTGGCGCTTGAGGTCGTGGACTTCGAGGATGGCGGCGTCTTCGCTCATGACGCCGCCGCGTCGGCAAGCGTGTTCAGCGGCTTCAGGCAGCGCACCTGCTGGCCTTGCGCATCGCTCGTCACCTCGGGCATCACCTGACGGCAGCGCTCATCAGCGTAGCTGCAGCGCGGGCTGAACAGACAGCCCGTGGGCCGATCTTCGATCCCCGGTACCACGCCGGGAATGGTACTGAGGCGCTTGCGACCGGCGCTTCGCTCGGGCAGTGCATCCAGCAGGGCCGCGGTATAGGGATGGCGCGGCCGCTCAAACAGGCGACCGGCCGCCTGCATCTCCATCTCCTGGCCGGCATACATGACCATGATCCGGTGCGCTGTCTCCGCCACCACCCCCATGTCATGGGTGATCAGCACCAGCGCCATGCCGCGTTCGCGCTGAAGGTTCAGCAGCAGGTCCAGGATCTGCGCCTGGATGGTCACGTCGAGCGCCGTGGTCGGCTCGTCAGCGATGAGCAGGCGCGGATTGCAGGCGATCGCCATGGCGATCATCACGCGCTGGTTCATGCCGCCGGAAAGCT
>CAZQLF010000417.1:0-3384 GCA_964594035.1 uncultured Rhodospirillaceae bacterium
CCTCGGTCAAGATCGTCGCCATGGTGGTGCGCGAGATGAACTTCATGCGCCGCAATGTCGGGCAAATCATCGTTGCTTCGGCCATCGTCGACGACACGATTGGCTGGATCATCATCGCCATCATCTTCAGCCTGGCCCAGCACGGGTCCATTGACGCGTTGTCGCTGGCGAAGAGTGTTGCGGGCACGCTTCTGTTCCTGGCGGTCAGCCTCACGCTGGGCCGGCGCTTCGTCTTCTGGCTGATCCGCTGGACCAACGACAATCTGGTGAGCGAAGTGCCGGTGATCTTCGTGATCATCGTGCTGATGGGCGGCATGGCCCTGATTACCCAATGGATCGGCGTGCATACGGTGCTGGGCGCCTTTGTCGCCGGAATCCTGGTCGGCGAATCGCCAATTTTGACCAAGCATATCGATGAGCAATTGCGCGGCCTGATCATGGGCCTGTTCATGCCGGTGTTCTTCGGTCTGGCGGGTCTCAGCGCCGACCTGACAATCCTGAAAGACCCGATGCTGCTGGCCTTGACTGCCGGCCTCATCGTCATCGCCTCTGTCGGCAAGTTCGCCGGAGCGTTTGCAGGCGGCATTGCCGGGCGGTTGAGCCTGCGTGAATCACTGGCACTGGGCTGCGGCATGAATGCCCGCGGCTCGACCGAGGTCATCATCGCGACCATCGGCCTTTCCATGGGCGTTCTGAGCCACAACCTTTACACCATGATCGTCACCATGGCGGTGGTGACCACCATGGCCATGCCGCCGATGCTGCGCTGGGGTCTCGCACGGCTGCCCATGCGCGAGGACGAGAAAGCGCGGCTCGAACGCGAGGAATACGAAACCAAGGGTTTCGTCGCCAATATCGAGCGCCTGTTGCTGGCGGTGGATGACAGCCAGAATGGTGAGTTCGCCTCGCGCCTGGCGGGGTTGCTCGCGGGTGGCCGCGGGGCGCCGACCACCGTCCTGCATCTCGCCAAGCTAGCCGGCAAACCGGTGAAGCCCGAGCCTGAGGAGAAGGCGGCAGAAGCCACGCTCAAGGCAGCGGCCGAAGAGCGAGCCGCGGCCGAAGCCGAGGCGACCGCCGTTCCACCCACCAAGGTCGATGTCACCACCAGGGCACTGAAAGCGGAGAACGCCGAAGCCATCGCCCAGGAGGCACGCAAGGGCTACAGCATGATGGTGCTGGGTCTTGAGGACATAGCTGCGGCCGATGGCACCTTTGCGGCGGAGCCCGCACGGCTGGCAGCGGCTTTCAACGGCCCACTCGCCATTGCCATTTCGCGCGGCGCTCATCTCGAGGATCCGGTGGCCTCCGATCTTCGTATCCTGGTACCGATTACCGGCACCGACGTGTCGCGCCGTGCCGCAGAAGTTGGCGTGGCGCTGGCACGGGCGACCGAGGCGCCCATCGCCGCCCTCTATGTCATCAGCAAGACCGGCGGCAATGGCCGGACGGGCGCGCGCAGCGCAACCCGCCAGCACGAGGAAGCAATTCTGAAGGACATCGTGGCCCTGGGGGAGCGCTACAACCACCCGATCCGCACCTCGATGCTCGTCGATGTCGCACCGGAGGAAGCGATCCTGCGCAGGGCCCGCACCGGCCGGCACAACCTGATCGTCATGGGTGTCAACCGGCGGCCGGGTGAAACGCTGTTTTTCGGCAATGTCGCCGCCGCCGTGCTGGCGCAATCCAAGGTCTCGATCCTGTTCATCTCGAATTGATTCGGCATGCTTTGCGCAAAGTTCGACCCTCGGCTACCGTCCCGTTCGGGGGTACTGCATGCTGATAACCGAAGAAATCCGCTGGTTCTTTCCGGGGCCAATTCCACAAGCCGTGCTGGCGTGGTTTCGCGATGGCGCACCGATCGCGCCGGCAGCGAAGCGTACTGACATCTATCTACCCCTGCCGGCGAGCCTGGCGCTGAGCATCAAGCTTCGCAATGGCAGGCTGGAGATCAAGACGCGATCCGGCGTCTCGCAGCCTGTCAGTTATCCAAACGGGGCTTCTGGCGAGACCGCTATCTGGAAGAAGGAAGCCAGTCGCGGGGAGCTGGTCAGCGATATCGAGCAACGGCTCGCTGATCCTTCGGCGCTGCCCGTCGTGAAACAGCGTTACATACGCAAGTTCATCCTGCGCGAGGGATCGCCGGTGGAGATCGCCGCCAATGAGGCGCCACGCCAGGGCTGTTTCTTCGAACTGACGCAGCTGTCGCTGGACGACGCTTCATCCTGGACGATCGCGCTGGAAGCCTTCGGCGCACCGGCGCCGCTGCCACAGAATCTCTCCGCGACGGCAGCGCATGTATTCACTCCCTCGCCCTGCCCGGTACCCCTGACGGCGAAGGCCTCGGCCTCCTATCCCGAGTGGTTGCCCCTACAGCGTCAGGGCGGCGGCGTGGCTACAGCCGGATCGCGACGTTTTTGATCTGCAAATAGTTGCGGATACCAGCCAGGCCGCGTTCCCGGCCCATGCCGCTTTCCTTCATGCCGCCGGTCGGCGCCTGCACGCCACCCATCCACCAGCCGTTGATCCAGATCGAGCCCGCCTCGATCTGGCGCGCCAGCCGCAGAGCACGCGAGATGTCGCGGGAATAGACGCCGGCAGCAAGGCCATAGCCGAGGCCGTTGGCGAGGCTGACAGCCTCGTCCTCATTCTTGATGTCGAGGGCGACACCGACAGGTCCGAAGATCTCTTCCCGCGCGATCGCTGCCGAAGGCTCGACCCGCTCGAAGATCGTGGGCTCGATGAAATACCCCCTCTGCAGATTGCGCGGGCGATTGCCACCCATGCGCAGCATCGCGCCATCGGAACGCCCGCGCTTCACATAACCGGTGACCCGCTCATACTGTTCGGCGGAGACAATGGGACCGATATCCGGGTTTTCGAGCCCCGGGCCGACCTTCAGCTTTTCGGCCTTCTCGCTCAGCTTGCCCAGAAATTCGTCGCGGATCCTGGGATCGAGCAGATAGCGCGAGGACGAGGAACAGACCTGGCCGCAATTCTCGAAGGAGCCGGCCAGCGCATCGGCCACCGCACGATCGATATCGGCGTCGGCAAAGACGATCATCGGATTCTTGCCACCGAGTTCGAGAATGGATGGCTTGATGCCCGGCGCCGCACCGGCCAGGATCTTGCGGCCCGTCTCCAGCGAGCCGGTGAAGCTGATGGCGCGCACCAGCGGATGACGCACCAGCGCTTCGCCGGCGTCCTCGCCGAAGCCCGTGATCACATTCACCACGCCATTGGGAAAACCAGCTTTCGGCAGCAGTTCGGCCATTTTGAGGGCGCTGAGCGGCGATTGCTCGGCGGGCTTCAGTACCACCGTGCAGCCAGCAGCCAGCGCCGGCGCCATGGAGCGCATGGCCATGCCCAGCGGATAATTCCACGGCA
>CAZQLF010000418.1:0-3382 GCA_964594035.1 uncultured Rhodospirillaceae bacterium
ACAACCGGGCCAAGGACGAAGAACTGACCTACATGCTCAACACAAGCGAATCGAAGGCCGTCTTCGTCTCCGACCGCTACCTCGAACTGGTCGAGCGTATTCGGCCGACGTTAACGGAGGCGAAGCACTTCGTCGCCTATGAGAGCTCCCCCGCCGGCTACCTGAACTACAACGGCCTCATCGACGCCGCCAGCGATGAGGAGCTTTGGGTCGAGATCGACGATCACGACGCCACCATCCTCATCTTCACCAGCGGTACCACGGCCCTGCCGAAGGGCGTCCAGCTGACCTACTTGGACATGACCGCCTACGTCACGAACCAGGCGCCCGCCGAAAAAATAGGGGGGCATGCGTTCGGGCACCGGCGGGGGGCCGACGATCAGGCCCGGCGAGCCCGGCGCGTGTGCCTTGTGACCGGAGAAGACAAAGAAATCGACGCCATCGTGGCGGGAATCATGCACACGGAAAGGATGGTGGGCATAAATCTGCGCGCCGTCGACCAGCACGGGCACGCCGTGGCGGTGTGCAATGGCGGTGATCTCGTGCACGGGATTGATCAGGCCGGTGACATTGCTGGCGGCCGTGAACGCCAGATAATTGACGCGACCGGCATTAGCCTGCAGCAGCGCCTCGACACGGTCGGGGTCAATCCGCCAGCCGCTGGCCGCGTCCACCGGCAGATGCAGCACGCACGGCGCATGGTGGCGATGCGGCAGATCGTTGGAGTGATGCTCCATCAGCGAGACGATCGCGGTGTCGCGCTCCTCACGCAGCAGGGCCAGGCCCGCCGCGAGCCGATTGATGGCGCTGGTGGCGCCGGAGCCGATAAAGACGACGTCGTAAATCTCCGGGTCCGCGCCGAGAAAGGCCAGGATGCGTGCCTTGGACCACTCGAACGCCTCCATGCTCATGCTCGCGGAGAAATGCCCGTCGCTGTGAAAGCTGCCGTAATAGTCCATAAAACGCGCGTGCGCCTGCTGCACCGGCTTCGCCGGCAGCGACGTGGCCGCCGAATCAAAATAGGCGCGATGCAGCCAGCGCCCGTCGACCGTCTGCTGACGCAGACGGGCACCGAGGTAAAGCTCATTCATGAGAAGTCTGCCGCGTGTGGAGGGTGGGCGTGCTTACCAGAGGCGGCCGTGCAGGCCGAGGTTCATGACCAGACCAATGCCGATGCCATAGGGAATATGCGAGATGGTGCTGGCCAACAGGGGAATGGCACCCTTGGGCGCGCGCAGACCAAACAGGCCCCAGCCAAAAGCCGGCAGCAGGATCAACCAGGGCAGCAAAGAAGTCGCGAGGCCATAGATCAGACCTGGCAGCAGATTGTGTTCCGGCAGCGCCTGGCCCATGAGCAGGAAATACAGCGGATAACCCAGGCCCACCACGGCACCGCCAACAACGAAATGAAAAATCCAGCCGGCGCGGACTTCACGGGGCAGAGGCTCCGCCTGGTCAATATCGGCATACCAGTACACGCCCTGCCCCATGCCCAGAACCCAGCGGCCGATATGCGCAACCTTGACGCCGCTGGTGATGCCCAGCTTGTGCGCGTAGATATCGGTGATATCCATCATGATGGCGCCGACAATACCGCCCAGCAGGGCGAAAACGAGAGAAGACAATATCATTGGAAAATTTCCGGTAACGGTTTCGGATCAGGCCAGGGATTTCTGCACCAGCGCACGCGCCAGCAGGCGGGTGGCGTCGAGCTGCTCGATGCCCGGCAAGGCGCGCGCGAGCAGGGGCAGCTCGGTGCAGGCCAAAATGACCTGGGACACCCCCAGCTCGCTGACGAGTTCGGCATAACGCTGGCGCAGGCCCGGCGCCTCGGCACCGTAGCGCTTGACCGCGCGCACCAGCTCGTCCATGTCCTGCGGACGCGGCGACGTGACGACATCGGCGGACTCGCGCAGCGGCGCATAGGGCGACAGCCCGTCCAGATTCATGACGCTGGAAATCGACAGCAGGCCGACGCGTTCCAGAGCGTGGCCGACGATGTGCTCACGCGCCGTGTCGACGATGGAGACCAGCTCAAGGTCCAGTTCCAGCGCCCTGATGCGCTCGGCAAAAACATGCAGGACATTGCAGGCGATGCAGACCAGATCCACCGTGCCCGCCATCTGCCGCAGACTTGCCTCCAGCGCCAGCCACAGGGTTTCCTCGTGCTGGCGCAGATTCATGGCCAGGCCCAGGGTCGGCAGCGAATGAATGACTACCTCCGGCGCGTCCAGATCGCCCTGGAAATCGGCGCCGAGCAGGCGGCGGTTTTCTTCCAGGATTTTCTGCCAGAGATCAATGCCGGCCTCGGGCCCGGCGCCGGTGATGATGCCGATACGTTTTTTCATCAGACAGCCTCCGCCATGGCGGGCGCCGACACGGCCGCAAAGTCCTGGCGGCGGATGCGGTCGTCATCGCAGAAATAATGTTCGAACTGCACCGGATACTGCTGCGCAAACAACGACTGGTAGACGTGCGCGCCGAGACGGATGCGGTTGGTATAAATGCTGTTGAAGACGTTGATGATGTGGCCGCACTCATAACCCTTGGCCAGTTGCAGGAACAGCGTGGCCAGGATCAGGTTGCATTTCGGGTTCGGCCCTTCCTTGACCACGAGATTCTCGCCTTCGGGGCCGTCGATCACATAGGCCACCTTGTTCTCGTGAATTTCGCAGGCCAGGCCGTCGATGCAGCGCATCAGGCCGTTGTCGTCGCTGGCGTGCAGACGGAAACGCTCCGGATTGTTTTTCTTGAGCTGGCGCAGCAGCGTGGAGGCACGGTTTCTGGCCGCCCCCTCAAACAGGACCTGGATGCTGCCGCTCGCGAGGCCTTCGGCCTCGGCGATGGCCAGGTAATTGGCGGGCACCCGGTATTCCGCCTTGATGCGCGCGCGTTCTTCCGCATCAAGGCCGATATCATTGACCCAGAGATAGAGCTGGGCAGGAACGCCCTGCTCCTGCCATTGCCGGCACATGGCGGCACCGTGGCGGAAAGAAGCCTCTTCCGTGGTCGCGGTGTGGGACAGCTCCTCAAGCTCGGGAGCCAGGCAATAATGGCCGGCGATGATCGCCACGCCGAGGGGATGGGCGCGGGCATTCATAGCGAGACTTCACGGCGCAGGGAGAAAATGAATTTCCCGCTGTCTTTTTTCAGGTCAAGAATCGTGCAGAAATGGCCATCGCAGAAACGCTCGAAGTCATCAATACTCTGCGGATCGGTTGCGGTCACCAACAGCGTGTCGCCACCCGGAATACCGGCGAGCTTGCGCTTGGCTTTCATCAGCGGCAGAGGACACTTCATGCCGCTCACATCGAGCTCATGATTCCTGGTTACTACCCTTGCGGGGAAAAAAATTCGTTCCGCTTTATGTTTTTTGCACACC
>CAZQLF010000419.1:0-1725 GCA_964594035.1 uncultured Rhodospirillaceae bacterium
TCTCGAAAAGCTCAGGCAGGCCCGTGCGCGGCATCTCGTCGAACACGGCGATGCGATAGGATTTCAGGCCAGTATCCTGGCCGTCCCAGAAGGGCGATGACGTGCTGAGGGCCAATAGATGGGGCAGGAAGTAAGTCATCTGCCCCATCAGGTCGATGCGCAGCTCCGGGTCGGCAAGCCCGACATGCACATGCATGCCGCAGATGACCAGCCGGCGCGCCGGCGCCTGAATATCGCGGGCCAGCGACATGTAGCGCTCGCGGTCTGTGGTCTTCTGCCGGTTCCATTCAGCGAAGGGATGGCTGGCCGCCGCTATGGGCGCGAGATCGTAGTGTGCAGCCACATCGGCCACGCAGCGGCGCAGATGGGCGAGCTGGCCGCGCGCTTCGCCCAGCGTCTGGCACACGGTCGTGCCGACCTCGATCTGGGCGCGCAGGAATTCGGGGCTGACCTGACCCTGCAGCAGCGCCTGGCACTCGCTCAGCATGGCGGCCGGTGGATCGCTTGCCAGGTCGCGGCTGGTGCGATCGACCAGCAGATACTCTTCCTCGATGCCGATCGTGAAATCCGGCGTGCTCACGCCTCCACCCCCTCGGCGAAGATCTGCCCCAGGATAGGCGCCAGGCGGTTGGCCCAGGCCTCCGCCCCGTGATGGGTATCGATCAGATCCTGGCGCATTTCGATCAGCGCAAAGGGCAAGCCCAGCTCTTCGCCATGGACCATCATGCCATAGCCGCGGCCATGGCGGCCGTCATAAGGCTCGTTGTCGCCCACGGTCAGCGAAAGGTCACGGCGCAGCGCTTCGATCAGGCGTTGTGCGACGCGCCGGTCTCGGTTGGCGAGCACGCCGATATGCCAGGGCCGTTCGAACCCGTCCATGACCGGCGTGAAGCTGTGCATGGAGACGATGATCGGCATTTTGGCGGCCGTGCGCCGCGCCGCTATCCATTCCTCGATCGCCTGCTGGTAGGGCCAGAAACAGGCTTGCGCCCGCGCATCCCGATCGGCCGACGTCAGGCCGCGATTGCCTGCCACAGGCACGCCATCGGATTCCTGCGGGATCGAGGTGGGGTCGTCCAGCCGGCGGTTGCAATCAATCACCAGCCGGGAATAGCCGGACAGGATGGCCGTCACATCCAGGCGCTGCGAAAGCCGGCGCGTCACATCGGCGGCACCGATATCCCAGGCGATATGCAGCCGGCGCTGGCTTTCATCTAGCCCCAGCTCGCCCAGGGCCGCGGGAATCGCTGCCGACGCATGGTCGCACAGCAGCAACCCCTGAGCGCGCCCCTGCCCATTGCATCGTTCGAAGGGCGGTGGATCGTCCGCGCGAAGCAGGCCAGCAGGTTTGTTCATCGCCGGGGACTACAGCAAATCGCTTGCGTGGCTGCAATGTCGGGGCGACAGGGCTCGCACTATTGATCATGCCCGGACGCTGGCCTACAACCGCGCAGCACCGCGGAGATCGCCATGTCGGCCTATACGTTCTTTTGCATCGATGCCCATACCTGCGGCAATCCCGTTCGGGTCGTCGCGGGGGGTGCTCCGCCCTTGCCGGCAAAGAATGCCAGCGAACGGCGCACCCGTTTCATGGCCGAATACGACTGGATCCGCACTGGTCTGATGTTCCAGCCGCTCGGGCACACCATTTAGTCCTGCTCCGTGCTCTATCCCGGCACCCGCGCGAATTTCGGCCACGCGCACCTCTTCATCACAGACCAGCGC
>CAZQLF010000419.1:1735-3379 GCA_964594035.1 uncultured Rhodospirillaceae bacterium
TCCCGCAACCCGCGACGACTGCGACACCGGCATCGTCTTCATCGAGACCAGCGGATGCCTGCCCATGTGCGGGCACGGCACCATCGGCACCGTGACCGTGGCGATCGAGCGCGGCCTCGTGACCCCACGCAAGGAAGGCGAGTTGAAGCTCGATACGCCCGCGGGCCTCGTCGCCGCCACCTACACGCGCGCAGGCGAACACGTTGAAACCGTGCGCATCACTAACGTGCCCAGCTATCTTCACGCCGAGGGCGTGGTGATCGATTGCCCCGGAATCGGCGAGCTTTCGTTCGACGTGTCCTATGGCGGCAATTTCTACGCTATCCTCGAGCCGCAGAAGAATTATCGCGACGTGGCCGATTTCTCGCCCGGCGATATCCTGCGGCTCTCGCCCATCATGCGCCGGTTGCTGAACGAGGCGATCACGCCCGTGCATCCGGAAAACCCGACCATCAAGGGCGTCAGCCATATCCTGTGGACCGGCAAGCCGAAGAACCCGAAGGCCCACGCCCGCAACGCCGTTTTCTATGGTGACAAGGCGATTGACCGCAGCCCCTGCGGTACCGGGACGTCCGCGCGCATGGCCCAGCTCGCCGTGCGCGGCAAGCTCAAGGTCGGCGACGACTTCATTCATGAGAGCATCATTGGCAGCCTGTTCAACGGCCGGGTCGAACGCGCCGCGAAGGTCGGCAATCACGACGCCATCGTGCCCAGCATTGAAGGCTGGGCGCGGATCACCGGCTACAACACGATCTTCATCGACGATCGCGACCCTTACGCCAAGGGCTTCCAGCTGGTTTAAGACGCGGCCGTGACCACCGCCTCGATTTCATCGGAAGCTGATGTCGCCCGCCCAGCCTCCAGCCACGCGGAGCGTTTCGCGCTACCCGTGCTGCTGCTGGGCGCCGTGCTGATTTCCTTCTCCGGAATCTTCGTGCGCATTTCCGAACTGGGCCCGACGGCGACTGCGTTTCATCGCCTGTTCCTGGCGCTGCCGATTTTCTGGCTGTGGATGGCGATCGAGGCACGCGGCGATGCGCAGGTTCTGCCGCGCCGGCTATCCGATTGGGCGCTTCTTGCCCTGTGCGGGCTGATGTTCACCGGAGATCTCGTTTTCTGGCACTGGTCGCTGCGCATGACCAGCATCGCCAATTCGACGCTGCTGGGAAATTCCGCACCGATCTTCGTCACCCTGGCCGGCTGGCTGCTGCTGGGCCAGCGCTTCAGCCCCGTCTTCCTGCTTGGTCTTGCGCTCGCCATCGCCGGCGCGGTGGTCGTCGTCGGTATCAGTTTCAATGAAGGCCAACGCCCATTCTTCGGCGATCTCATGGCCCTGGTGGTGGGTGCCTTCTACGGCGCCTACATCATGCTGGTGGGAAGCCTGCGCGGCCGCTTCTCGACCGCAACCGTGCTCGGCATCGGTGGCGTCTTCACCTCCGTGACCCTGCTTGGCGTCGCTGTGGCTTCCGGTGAAAGCCTGACGCCCCACACGCTGCACGGCTGGCTCACTCTCGTCGGCCTTGCCTGGCTAATGCAGGTTGCCGCCAGCAGCGCGATTGCCTGGTCGCTGGCCCATCTGCCGGCGGCTTTCGGTGCCGTCGCCCTGTTGGTCAATCCGGTGGCCGCCGCCCTCTTCGCCTGGGC
>CAZQLF010000420.1:0-3367 GCA_964594035.1 uncultured Rhodospirillaceae bacterium
CAGCATGAGGACGCTGTCGGTCGTATCGACCAGCGCCATGCCGGCGGTGAACAGCGTGGGAAAAACCAGGATCGACCAGATAGGCAGGCCTTTCGAGGCTTCGGCCGCCGCGATCCCCAGCAGGCCGATTTCCGTGGCGGTGTCGAACCCCAGGCCGAACAGCACACCGAGCGGATACATATGCCAGCTTCGGCGGATGATCGAGAACAGCGGGCGGAACAGGCGCGCGAGGAATCCGCGGCCCGCCAGCAGCGCATTCATGTCTTCCTCGACATAGCGGCCACCGTTTTTGACGCGCTGGAATGCGCGCCAGACGCCGACGAGGATCACGATGTTCATGATCGCGATGGCCAGCAGGAAAGCGGCAGAGACCAGCGTTCCGATCACCCCGCCGATCTGATGGACTGCATCGAACTCGTGCTGGAAGGCGAGTGCGGTCAGGGCAACGGCGATGGAGGCGAGGACGACGATCGTCGAATGGCCAAGCGAGAAGAAGAAGCCAACGGCGATCGGCTGCTTGCCTTCCTGCATCAGCTTGCGGGTCACGTTGTCGATGGCCGCGATATGGTCCGCATCGACGGCATGGCGCAGGCCGAAGGAATACGCCAACAGCGCCGTGCCAAGCAGCAGCGGATAGCCGTGAAAAGCAGTCAGCGCCCATAGCCAGGCGCCCAGATTCGCGGCGGCCAAGATGCCGTAGAGCCCGAGGATTCGCCCCCGAAGCCCTGCTGATCGGTCGCTGAAGAGAGCGAAGAACCTGCGCAGCATGTAGCTACTCCCGCGGCGATAGAATCTGTCACCGCGGAAAGATCGCCAAGTCGCAATCTTTTTTGCCACCGGTCTGCCCGCCCGGTGTTTTCCGCGCATGACGCAGCGATGGCAGGTCTCCTGGCTCGCGGCTCGGCGCCTTACCCGACTTTCCGGTTTCCCAGTGGTTATTCGGGGCGCAGGCTCGTCGCTTACAGTTGCGGGTGCAGCCGCGGCTTCGGGGTCGATCCTCGCCGCGTTCCCTTTGAACCCCCTATTGGGGGACCATCGTTCATTGGACGGTATCGCGCTGTCGGCGGGCTGTCACCTGACATTAAGGCGACAAGGTTCAGTGCACGCCGCCGCCGTTCACCACAATTGTTTCGCCGCTGATATAGCCGGCGCCGGCGAGCAAAAAGAAAATCACCTCGGCATAATCATCGGGTTTTCCGGGGCGGCGCAGCGGTATGCGTTCCACGGCCTTGGCGAGGTCGTCAGGGTTGAATTTGCAATCCCAGCCGGAGCCCTCGACGATATGTGGGGCGACCGCATTGACCCGTACTTCGGGCCCCAGCGCGCGCGACCATTCCTTGGTCAGCAGGATCAGGGCAGCCTTGGTTGCGGCATAGACGCTGGAGGAGGCGCCATGGCCAAGTCCCGCGGTGGAGGCGACATTGACCACGGCACCACGTGACTTCTTGAGATATGGGGCGGCGGCGGCAAGGCAGCGATAGGGGCCGATCTGGTTGATGGAGACCAGCTTCTGCCAGAACGCCTCGTCCATGCGGGCGAAATCGTCGACCGGGATCGGGCTCGCGGTGCCGGGCGTGGCGGCGTTGTTCACCAGATAGTCAAGGCCGCCCAGGGCTGCCGCCGCTTCCTTCACCATGCGGCCGGCATCGGCGGGGTTGCCCACATCGCCGGGTGCGGCATGAACTTCGCGGCCGAGGCGATGCAGCCGCGCCACCTCGCGGGCCAGCTTCTCGCTGCCGGGCAGATCGTTGATGGCAACCCGCGCCCCGCAGGCGGCAAGCTTTTCGACGGTGGCAAGCCCGATGCCGGATGCGCCGCCCGTCACCAGCGCCGATTTCCCCTTGAGATCGGCCGTGATCATTCCTCGCTCCTTTTTCGCGTTATTCGGGCAGGCCCGCTTTCAGCAAGAGGGCACGGTGATGCGCCGCATCCTCCGGCCGCTGATAGGGCAGGGTAGCGAGATATTTTGCGACGGTGAAGCCGGGCTGGCGCTTCCGCACTTCGGCCGCATGGGTTTTTGCCTGTTCGCCGTCGCCGAGGCCAGCGTGACAGGCGGCGAGAAAGGCATGATGGACATGATCGGGGGACGACAGTTTCTTGAAGGCGTCGATCGCATCCGCGTAGTGCTGGCCGACGAAACAGGCCCGGCCCAGATGGCTCCAGAACCGCTCCGGATGGAACGGGTTCAGCCGCATGGCCTTTTTGATCCATTCGGCCCCCTCATCGGGCTGGCCGGTCCAGGTCAGCAGCTCGCCCTGCTGCACGACGATCAGATCGTCATTGGGATTCAGCGCCAGCGCGCGATCCTGGTGATACTTGGCCTTGTCCAGGTTTTGCAGGTTGACGTTGATGGCCGACAGGATGCGGTGAACGTCGCTGTCATTGTCGTCGAGGGAGAGAGCGGTCGCCAATTCCTCCCGGCACTTGGCCCAGGTGGCCTCGCGGTCTTCCGCAAAGCCGTTCACCCAGGCCTGGCCCAGCGTGCAGCCGAGCCAGGCATGGGCATGGGCGTAGTTGGGATCGAGTTCGATGGCGCGTTCCAGCATGCGCAGGGCGGCCGCGTTGCCATCGGCGGTGGAGCGGTGATGCAGCAGCTTGCCCGTCAGCACGCATTCATAGGCCGCCATGCTCTCGGTGGGTTTGCTGGCGGCGCGGTCGCGCATGGCGGCTTCGACCCGGCGCGGCAACGTGGCGACGATCGCGGTGGTGATCTCGTCCTGGATGGCAAAGATGTCGGAAAGATCGCGGTCATAGCGTTCGGCCCAGACGTGGCGATCGGCGTCCGGGTCGATCCGCTGAACATTGACGCCGACGCGATTGCCTCCCTTGCGCCCGCCGCCTTCGACCAGATAGTTCACCGAAAGTTCGCGCGCGATCTTCTTCACATCGACCGGCTTGCCCTTGTAGCGGCTGGAGGTGTTGCGCGAAATGACCAGCAGGTCGCGAAAGCGCGACAGCTCTGTCAGGATGTCCTCGGTCAGGCCGTCGGCGAAGAACTCCTGCTCGGAATCGCCACTCATATTGGCGAAGGGCAGCACCACGATGGCGGGCTTGTCGCGGCCATGGGCGGCATCGGTTGACGCAGCAGCTCCACCTTCACCGTCGATGCAGTAGACGCGAACAGGCTTGGCGATGTTCTTCACCGACTGCTCGCCCATGTCGCGAAAGATGGCCGGCACCTTGCCGGTCACATGCTGGTGCGCGGCATCGGAAAGGCAGATGCCGCCCGGTTCCGCCAGCCCCTCCAGGCGGGCAACCAGATTGACCCCGTCGCCATAGAGATCGCTGCCTTCGACGATCCCGTCCCCCAGATTTACGCCCATGCCCAGGCCCACATGTTTTCCCCCCGGCACGCCGGCCATTGGCG
>CAZQLF010000421.1:0-449 GCA_964594035.1 uncultured Rhodospirillaceae bacterium
TGACGATCTCCACCTGGTCGCCGTTCTGCAGCTCCGTGCGCAGCGGCACCATGCGCCCGTTCACCTTGGCGCCCACGCAGCGGTCGCCGACCTGGGAGTGAACGGCATAGGCGAAATCGACAGGTGTTGCGTGGCGCGGCAAGGCGATCAGGTCGCCCTTTGGCGTAAAGCAGAACACCTGGTCCTGGAACATTTCGAGCTTGGTGTGCTCGAGGAACTCTTCCGGTCCCGCCGCGTGTTCGAGAATGTCGAGCAGCTCGCGCAGCCAGCGGTATTGTCGGCCGTCCAGCCGGGGCGCGTCCTGCTTGAAGCGCCAGTGAGCAGCCACGCCCAGTTCGGCCGCCTCGTGCATCTCGCGGGTCAGGAACTGCACCTCGAGTGCCTGGCGCCCCAGCCCGTTCCCGCCGGTCTTCCCCCCCTCTACCCCCCGGGCCCCGCCCAAGGCCGAG
>CAZQLF010000421.1:459-3350 GCA_964594035.1 uncultured Rhodospirillaceae bacterium
CGGCCACGCCGAGTTCGGCCACCTCGTGCATCTCGCGGGTACGGATCTGCACCTCGATGCGCTGGCGCTCCGGCCCGATCACGCCGGTATGAAGCGAGCGGTAGTCGTTGGGCTTGGGCGTGCTGATGTAGTCCTTGAAGCGGCCCGGCACCATCGAATAGGTGCTATGCAGCGTACCCAGCGCCTGATAACAGGCCGCCGCATCGTTGACGACGATGCGGAACGCCATGATGTCGGACAGCTGCTCGAAGCTGATGTTCTTGCGTTGCATCTTGCGCCAGATCGAATACGGCGTCTTTTCGCGCCCCGAGATCCAGGCCTCGATGCCGGCGCCATCGAGTGTGCGTTTCAGTTCGGCGATGATGCGCGGCACCATGTCACCGCCCTGCTCGCGCAGATATTTCAGGCGCTGGGCGATGGAAGCGCTCGCATCGGGGTAGAGTTCGGCGAAGGACAAATTCTCCAGCTCGTCCTTCATCTCCTGCATGCCCATGCGCTCGGCGAGCGGGGCATAGATCTCCAACGTCTCCAGCGCGATGCGCCGGCGCCTTTCGGGATCCTTCATGAAATGCAGGGTCTGCATGTTGTGCAGACGGTCGGCCAACTTCACCAGCAGGACGCGGATGTCCGCCGACATGGCCAGCACCAGCTTGCGGAAGTTCTCCGCATGCTTGGTGTGGTCGGATTGCAGCTCGATGCGCGACAGCTTGGTTACGCCGTCGACGAGACGGGCGATTTCCTTGCCGAACAGATGCTCGATCTGCTCCAGCGTCGCGTCGGTATCCTCGACCGTATCGTGCAGCAGGCCCGTGACGATCGAAGCACTGTCGAGCTTCATGCGGGCCAGCAGTTCGGCCACGCCGAGCGGGTGAGAGAAATAAGGGTCGCCGGAATCGCGGCTCTGCGAGCCGTGGGCCTTGAGGGCGAAGACGTAGGCGCGGTTGAGGGCGTCCTCGTCAGCCGAGGGATCGTAGGCCTTGACCCGCTCGACCAGCTCGAACTGCCGGATCATCCGGTTACCCTCGATAGTGCGGGCCGGAGCAACAGCGGGCGGCGTGCAGCCGCCGCGCGATTGGCCTGGCCCGGTTTTATTTCTCCTCCGGGAGGTCTTCGCCGTCGGCGCCCGGCTCGTCCTGGAACTCGCCGTCAACGCTGAGGCCGGCTTCGGTCGCGTCCTTTTCCTGGGCCTGGATCATCTCGCCCAACAGGTCGGCGGTCTCGGCGCCGAAGCCACCCTCTTCCTCGGGCTCATCCTGCTCGACGTTGTGCTGCAGGCCCTGGATCAGATTGTTGCGCAGGCCGTCGAGATCGATCGTCTCATCGGCGATCTCGCGTAGCGCAATCACCGGATTCTTGTCGTTGTCGCGCTCGATGGTGAGTTGCCCGCCGGCGGCAACGTCCCGCGCGCGCTGGGCAGCGAGCATCACCAGATCGAACCGATTGGGCACTTTGAGAACGCAGTCTTCCACCGTCACGCGCGCCATGATCTCTCCCGTTCACCGAGCAAAATTGAGAATGAACGATGAATATATGGGTGCGATTGCAGCAAATCAAGCAGGCTCAATAGCTTGGCGCCTAGTGCGGAAGCGGTCGAACGATCTGGTTCGAGGGCAGGCCCGCTATCATCGCAGCCAAACTTCGCCCGCTAAGGGGATGATGCCAATTGGGTTTGATCTCCCGGAGCGGCAGCAAAACGAAGCCACGTTCGGCCAGCCGCGGATGAGGCAGGAGCGGGGCCTCCGGCCCCTGCTGCACAATGTCGCCATAGGCGAGGAGGTCGAGATCGAGAACACGGGGCGCGTTCGGATAGGAGCGGACCCGGCCGAACTCGGCTTCCACCCCGTGCAACAGCGCCAGCAAGTCTTCCGGCCGGTGCTCGGTTGCAACTTCCACCACGCCGTTCACATACCAGGGCTGATCCGAGTCCGGTATCGGGGCACTCTCCCACCAGCGCGAACACGCAAGGATTACGAGTCCCTTTTGCGCCAGGCGTTTCAGCGCTGCCTCCAGGGTCGCGACGGGCGTTCCATGGACCGGACTCGGCAGGTTGGCGCCCAGCCCCAGCAGAATGGGGCCTTGTGCGCTCACATCCTGCTGATGGCCCTTGTTTTCTCTATTCGGCGACCCCATACCATTAACCTATAGGCCGGCTAAGTTGTTGTAAGTGCACAAAATTGCCACGAATTAACCATTTCCGGAAGGCGCCGGATTTCTGATGAGGGCAACCATGAAATTGAAATTTTATCCGGAGGAGCGCGTCGCGCTCTTCATCGATGGCGCGAATCTTTATGCCGCCGCTCGCGCATTGGGTTTCGATATCGACTACAAGCGCCTGCTCAATCTGTTCAGCGAAGATTGCCATCTGGTCCGCGCGTTCTATTACACGGCGCTCATCGAGGACCAGGAATATTCCCCGCTGCGTCCGCTCGTCGATTGGCTCGATTACAACGGCTACACCATGGTGACCAAGCCGACCAAGGAGTTCACCGATTCCATGGGCCGGCGCAAACTGAAGGGCAACATGGATATCGAGCTCGCCATCGACGTGCTGGAGATGGCCCCTCACCTCGATCATGTCGTCCTGTTTTCCGGCGACGGCGATTTCCGCCGACTGGTGGAGGCCGTACAGCGTAAGGGCGTGCGCGTATCGGTGGTCAGCACCATCCGATCCCAACCGCCGATGGTGGCCGACGAGCTGAGGCGCCAAGCGGACAGCTTCATCGAGCTCGGCGAGCTTGCCGACGGCATCGCCCGCAGCCACGCCATGCGCGCCACACCGGCCGATCCCGATCTGGCGGAATCCGCTTGAGCGAAGCCACTTGAGCGTCCAAGGGGGGCGGTCGCCCGGGCATGATTGCCCGGTCTGCCCGCGCTTGGTTGCCTTCCGTCAG
>CAZQLF010000422.1:0-1793 GCA_964594035.1 uncultured Rhodospirillaceae bacterium
TTCACCAAGCAAGTCCAGAAGGCGAGCGTCGATTTCGTCATTCTGGCTGCGAAATTCCTCGGGCTCGGACATCCACGCCCTCCCCTTCGTTCCAGTGGATATATACCGTCGCCCAGAACGCGGGCGAAGAACGAATGTGGGGATGGAAGAGCTACGGTTGCGCGATCACGCCTGGGCGGCGTGGAAGACCAGCGCCAGCCCATTCATGCAATAGCGCAGGCCCGTGGGCTGCGGACCGTCGTCGAAAACATGGCCCAGATGTCCGCCGCAGCGCGCGCAGTGCACCTCGATACGCTGCATGAACAGGCTGTTATCGACCTCCGTCTTCACAGCGCCATCCAGCGGCTTATAGAAGCTCGGCCAGCCGGTGCCGCTCTCGAACTTCGTGTCGGAGGAGAACAGCGCCAGGTCGCATCCGGCGCAGGCAAAGACACCTTTGCGATGCTCGTTCAGCAGCGGGCTGCTGCCCGCGGCCTCGGTTGCTGCTTTGCGCAGCACAGCATACTGGTCGGGGGTCAGCAGCTTCTGCCATTCGGCCTCGGTATGGGTCACGGCATAAGTGTCGGCCGCGGCCGGCCTGGTGCGCGCGGCAAAGCGCCCCGCCACCGCCAGGCCCAGAACGCTCACAGCACCCAGCAAAGCAACCCGCCTCGTCAGCCTCATCTCTTCCTCCTTGCGTCAGGAAGCCTTTGTCCTGCCAAAAGGATTGGCTCCCGCGGCACCTTGTTGCCAATCAAGATAGCGTTATCGCTCCGCGATTGAAGCTCTGTTCCGGCGCGACAATATCTAGGGCAAGGCGATGATTCGAGGCTCCCTGCTCAAGATAATTTGAAAAGCCGTGGTTTGCCCGCACTATGGGGAATCGGTAGAGCTTGCCTATCTCAAGCAGGAACTGCGCTTTCGCGCCAGACGAGGAGGCTCCCATGACGTCGATCACCCGTGAACGAAAATTCACCCGCTTGCTTTGGGTCCCGCTGGCCATGGCCGCCGTGGCGCTCATCGCCTGGAACAGCAGCTTTGCCCAGGAATCGCCCGTGAAAATTCCGGCACCCACGAAGGACGTGCCGCTCGCAGCGCAAAGCGGCGAAGCCACTGCCGTGCTGGCCGGCGGCTGCTTCTGGGGCATGCAGGGCGTGTTCGAGCATGTGAAGGGTGTGAAGCAGGTGCTCTCGGGCTATTCCGGCGGCACTGTCGCCAATCCCGGCTATGAGCAGGTGAGCTCCGGCACCACCGGCCATGCGGAATCGATCCAGATCAAATACGACCCCAGCCAGGTGACCTATGGCACGCTACTGCAGGTTTATTTCTCGGTGGCTCACAACCCGACCGAGCTCAATTATCAGGGGCCCGACCAGGGCACCCAGTACCGCTCGGCGATCTTCTATTCGACCGACGAGCAGAAGCAGGTGGCCCAGGCCTATATCGCCCAGCTCAATGCGGCCGGCGCCTATCCGGCGAAGATCGTGACCGAGACGACGGCATTCACCGCCTTCTATCCGGCGGAGGATTATCACCAGGATTACCTGATCCATCATCCGGACTCGATGTACATCGCCTTCAACGACCTGCCGAAGGTCGACAATCTCAAGACGATGTTCCCGCAGCTCTACATGGACAAGCCGGTGATGGTGAGCAGCAACTAGACCGCTGCGCCTCGAAAAGCAAAAGGCCCGGGCGGCAACGCCCGGGCCTTTTTAATTTGTGCCTATTGCTGCCGGCCGGCGAGTGCCAGGTCCAATAGACGGGCATCCTCCAGATCGACGTAATTGCCCTCTCCGCCCTTGAATCACCCC
>CAZQLF010000422.1:1803-3339 GCA_964594035.1 uncultured Rhodospirillaceae bacterium
TTCCTGTCCGTGAAACCCGCCCGATTGCCGCCGCCAGAGCCGCGCATAGGCGCCATTGGCCTCCAGCAGATCGGCATGGCTTCCCTGTTCGACGATGCGCCCCTGGTCGAGCACGATCAGCCCGTCCATCCGCGCGATAGTGGAGAGACGGTGAGCAATGGCGATCACGGTGCGGCCCTTCATCAGCCCGTCGAGCTGCTCCTGGATCGCCGCTTCCACTTCCGAATCGAGCGCCGATGTCGCCTCATCCAACACCAGGATCGGCGCGTTTTTCAGGATAACGCGGGCAATGGCGATACGCTGGCGCTGCCCGCCGGAAAGCTTGACTCCGCGCTCGCCGACATGGGCCTCGAAGCCGCGCCGACCCTGCCAATCCTCCAGGGTCTCGATGAAGTCGAGCGCGTGGGCAAGCTCCGCCGCCTCGATCACTTCTTTCTCGCTCGCCGCCGGCCGTCCGTAACGAACATTGTCATGGATGGAGCGGTGCAGCAGCGAGGTATCCTGCGTCACCATCGCGATATGCGCACGCAAACTATCCTGCGTCACGCCGGCGATATCCTGGCCATCGATCAGGATGCGCCCTGCCTCAAGATCGAAAAAGCGCAGCAGCACGTTGACCAGCGTCGATTTGCCGGAACCCGATTGGCCGACGAGGCCCACGCGCTCGCCCGGCGCGATCGACAGATCGATGTGCTGGAGAACGCCGCGTGCCGTGCCGTAGCCAAAGCGCACGCCCTCGAAGCGGATGGCGCCCCGCGTCACCTTCAGCTCCACCGCATCAGGCCGGTCACGCATCTGGCGTGGCACGGCGATGGAGCGCATGCCATCCTGGACGACGCCGACGTTTTCGAAGATTGCCGTGACGTTCTGGGCGACCCAGCCGGCGATGTTGGCGATCTGCCAGGTCAGCGGCAAGGCCATGGCGACGATGCCGACTGCGATATGCCCGGTGTTCCAGAGCCAGATGGCCACAACACCGGTGCCCACCACCATCATCGCGTTGAGACAGGTGAGTGTCAGGCTGAACAGGGTGATCAGGCGAAGCTGGCGGCGAAACGCATCGGTATGTTCGTCCACCGCGTAGCGTACGAACGCATCCTCGTCGCGCGGCCTGGCGAACAGCTTTACCGTCAGGATGTTGGTGTAGCTGTCGACGATGCGCCCCGTGAGTGCCGAGCGCACCTCCGACATCTCCCGCGACCGGTCGCGCAGGCGCGGCACGAAATACCGGAGAAAGACGGCATAGCCGCCGAACCAGCAGACGACGGGAATGGCGAGGCGCAGGTCGTTGCGTGCCATCAGAATGATGGCGCTACCGCCATAGACCAGGATGTACCAGACCGCGTTGGTGCCGGCGACGACGCTTTCACGCAGGGCCGGTCCCGTCTGCATGATGCGGTTGGCGATGCGGCCGGCGAAGTCGTTCTGGAAGAAGGCCCAGCTCTGGCGCACGACATGCCAGTGGCTCTGCCAGCGGATCAGATTGGTCACGTTCGCGGCGATCGCCTGGTTGGTGATCAGCGCCTGCAGCAGCAT
>CAZQLF010000423.1:0-3330 GCA_964594035.1 uncultured Rhodospirillaceae bacterium
TGGGGAGAAGGTGGTCGAAGGCCGAATGAGGGGGCCCTTACTACCGAAGAGAGGAAGTCCCCCCTCACCAGTTCGGCCAAATGACTTACGGCCGCGGCGTCGCCGTTGTGCATGTGCTGGCCCCAGAGCACGCGGCCGTAAGTCATGGCCTCACGTCCTCTCCCCAGAGGGGAGAGGCAACAAGGTGGTCCATCGGTTTTCACTTCTACGCGTTATTGTCACAGGGGTCTGGGCTGTACCCGGTTTGTGGGGCGCCGGATTTCGCAGGGGGTCGGAGATTTCGATTGCGAACTCGCTGGGGATCGGGTCAAGATCGCCGGCCGCGGGGTGTGCAACATGCGGGGCAACATTTTTGTCGACGGCTGAGGCAACGAAGCGGACCGAGAAAAGCTGGCGTGGCGATTTTCTCATCGGAGCCTGGCAAATGTTGCCGCTGGAGGTGGCGGGCATTCCCTTTGCCTTGATCCTGGGAGCAGCCGCCGCAGCCAAGGGCATCAGCCCGGCCGAGACCCTGCTGATGGGCGCGCTGGTGTTTGGCGGCAGCGCACAGTTTGTCGCGGTCGGCCTTTGGGCGTATCCCATTCCGGTCTTCGCGCTGATCGGTGCGGTTTGGTTGGTGAACCTGCGCCATCTTCTGATGAGTGCTGCCATCGGACCGCAGATGGGGCGGTTTACGCCCGGCCAGGCCTATTTTGGCTTGTTCTTCCTGGCGGATGAGAACTGGGCCATAGCAATGCGCCGTGCCGCCGAAGGCAAGCTGACGCCTGCCTTCTATTTTGGCCAGTGCGTGCTTCTCTACGTCTCCTGGCTGTTCTGGTCGACCTTGGGAAATATCCTGGGCAGCGTGGTCGCGGATCCCAGCCGCTATGGCTTCGATTATGCCTTCGTCGCCCTTTTCCTGGTGATCCTGCGTGGTTTCTGCCGCAGCCGCGCAAGCCTGCTGCCGATTGCGGTCAGCGCCATCACGACCCTCATCGCGTGGAAATTCCTGCCGGGCGTCTGGTACATCTTCATCGGCGGCATCGCTGGCACGACCGCGGCCATCCTCATGGCAAAGCCGGAGGGAGAAGAGCCCAACGATGCGCGTTGACCTCGTAACGCTCGCCACCTGGGTGGGCATGATGCTGGTGACGTACAGCTCGCGCGTCGGCGGCTATCTCCTCGTTCGCCGTTTTCCCGTCCGTGGCCGGTTCAAGGCCGGGCTGGAGGCCGTCCCGCTTGCCGTGCTGACGGCGCTGATCGCGCCCACGGTGCTGGCGACCGGCCCGGCCGAGACGCTGGCCGCTCTCGTCACGCTGCTGCTCGCCTGGCGGCTGCCGGTGCTGGCGGCCATGATCGGCGGCGTCGCCGCTGTTGTGCTGCTGCGAAATTTCATGGGGTAAGCGCAAGGCGGGTCGGCATTGCCCGGCTCTCTCAAACCGGCTAGTAACGGCGGCTATTCCCTCCATTCGAGGTGCCTATTGTCGCGTTCCGCCGAGACCGCCCTGCTGCCTGCCGGATTGCAGGACGTGCTGCCGCCCGATGCCGCCCATGAAGCGGCAACGGTGGAGCGGCTCATGGGCATCTTCACCAGTCACGGCTATCAGCGGGTCAAGCCGCCGCTGGTCGAATTCGAGGAGAGCCTGCTGAGCGGCCCGGGCGCGGCCATGGCCAAGCGCAGTTTTCGCCTGATGGATCCCGTCTCGCACCGAATGTTGGCGGTGCGCGCCGACATGACCTTGCAGGTCGCCCGCATCGCCGCCACTAGGCTGTCGCGCCAGGCGCGGCCTCTACGCCTTTCCTATGCCGGCCAGGTGCTGCGGGTGAAGGGTTCGAACCTCCGGCCCGAACGCCAGGTGGGCCAGGCGGGCGTTGAGCTGATCGGATCGGATTCCGCGGCGGCCGATGCGGAAGTCATCCTGCTGGCGGCCGAGGCCTTGTCCGCGTTGTCGGTGCGTCATCTTTCCATCGATCTCAACGTGCCGCTGCTGGTCTCGGCAGCGGCACGTGGCCGTGGCATGGAGAAGCCCGCGGCCGCCGATCTCGTGGCCGCCCTCGATCGGCGCGATGGCGCCGCTCTCGACCGTCTCGCCGGACGGCACGCTCCATTGTTTCGTGCGCTGCTGCGCGCTGCGGGTGTGGCACGGCCAGCGCTGGCCGCGCTGGCGAAGCTCGATTTGCCGGCGGAGGCTGCGATCGAACGCGATCGCCTCGCCGCTGTGGTCGAGCTGCTGCTGGCGGCGGCGCCGAAGCTGGTCTTGACCGTCGATCCGGTCGAGCATCGCGGCCTCGAATATCACAGCGGTGTCGGCTTCACCCTGCTGGCGCGCAAGGTGAGCGGCGAGCTCGGCCGCGGCGGACGGTATCTCAGTGCCAAGGGCGAGGCGTCCACCGGCTTCACGCTCTATCTCGACACGCTGCTGCGCGCCGTGCCGCCGGCGAAGCCGCGCGAACTTTTGTTCTTGCCCTCCGGCACCGCGCGTTCGCTTGCATCTGCCTGGCGCGCCAGGGGATGGGCTACCATCACCGGGTTCGACTCGGTGGCTGACGATTCGGCCGAGGCGCAGCGGCTGGGTTGTAGCCATGTGCTGCGCGGCGGCCGGGCGGTTGCGTTGCGCGGGAAGCGAAGCGGGGGTTAGTTCATGGCCAATGTCGCCGTCGTCGGCGCCCAATGGGGCGACGAGGGCAAGGGCAAGATCGTCGACTGGCTATCGGAACGCGCCGATGTGGTGGTGCGCTTCCAGGGTGGCCACAATGCGGGCCACACCCTCGTCATCGGCAATGTCACATACAAGTTGAGCCTCCTGCCCTCGGGCGTTGTGCGCAAAGGCAAGCTCTCGGTCATCGGTAACGGGGTGGTGGTCGATCCCTGGGCGCTGATGGCGGAAATCGAGGCATTGTGCAAACAGGGCGTCGATGTCACGCCGGCCAATCTGCTGCTGGCTGAGAACGCAGCGCTGATCCTGCCGCTGCATGGCGCGCTCGACCGCTTGCGCGAAAGCGCACGGGGCGAAGCCAGCATCGGCACGACCGGCCGCGGCATTGGCCCGGCCTATGAGGACAAGGTCGCGCGCCGCGCGGTGCGTGTCTGCGACCTGTTCGAGCCCACCACGCTGGAGCGCAAGCTGGATGAGCTGCTGCTGCATCACAATGCGCTGCTGCGCGGGCTGGGGGTGGCGGAGATCGGCCGCGCCGAACTGACGGAGAAGCTCGCCGAGATCGCGCCGCGTCTGGCCCCTTACGCGGGCCGGGTGTGGCAGCGTCTCGACGAAGCGCGCCGGCGAGGCGACCGGATCCTGTTCGAGGGCGCCCAGGGCGCCATGCTCGACGTCGACCACGGCACCTATCCCT